>JBJTPO010000333.1:0-6033 GCA_046075145.1 Planctomycetota bacterium | reverse complement strand
CCACGCGGCTGGCGGACAGGAGCGTGGCGTAGAGGTGGGCGATGTTCACCGCCCGTTCCCGGGCCGCCCGGATCTCCGCCGCGGTCGGCCGGCGTCCCACGACGATCCGATAGGCCTCTTCGACGTGTTCTGGCTCCGGCGGCGCGACGGGCTCCCGCCGCATCGCTTCGGGGTCGCAACTGGTGGAGCCTTCGCCCGGCGCTCCGCCACTCGGCGGATACTCGGAAAAGTCGCGATCGAAGAGTTCGGCGCGGTCGGGGCCGTAGCGGTGGCGGATCTGCTCGTTCTCCATGTCGCAGGCGGCGACGATCCGCTCCGCCCAGCCACGGGACGGTCGGAGCCCGCTGCCGGTGCAATGCTGCCAGAGGAATGACGAGAGCGCGGCGGGGAAGGCCAGGGGGCCGCTCGGACCCCGCCCGCCGAGCCGGAGCTTGCGTTGGAGTCGGGTCAGCAACCGCCTCCGCTCCCGTGCGTGCTGCCGCCGCAGGTGCTCCCGCAATTCGAGGAGCAGGCTCTGCGACGCGACGTCGAGGCTTTCGTTGCGGAAGGCGGGCACCCGGTAGCCAGGATCTTCCGGAATTCCGGCCGTGAGACGGAAGTCGGCCACGAGGTCCCCGCCCACGAAGGCCTTGCGGTCGAACACCCGGACGGCGAGGTTGTCGCGGCCGACGGCCCGTTCCCAGGCCTCGAGCATGTGCAGGTAACTGCGGTGGATCAGCAGGTCTTCGCAGAAACGGTCGCCGGGATCGTGGGTTTTGAGCCGCTGGCCCCAGAGGCTGAGGAACAGCCGATCCTGCCGTCGGAGGTAGGCGATGACGCGCAGTCCGCTGAACTGCCGGCGGAGCATGCCTGTCAGCCTTTCCACCTCGGACGGCTGCAGCGAGAGCAGTTGCTCGTGGGAGAAGATCATCCCACGGGCATTAGTCGGGAGCGACGTCACCTCGGCCGCTAGTCGGTCTTCGAGGCTCCGGCGGTAGCCTGCTAGGTCGGCCGTTGCGTGGATGGCATGCTCGCGGCGGGGCTCGGCCGTGAGGTCACCGTCGTCGAGCGCGTAGCACGCCAGGCCGCTGTCGTAGAACGAATGTTTGGTCGCGGCGGCGCGGTGGAAGCCATGCCCGCGGAGCGGCGAATCATTGGCGGCGAGCCAGCCCTGGATCGACTTGGAGCCGCACTTCATGTCGCCGATGTGAAGGATCGCCTGCATCAGCCGCGACCCTCGTGCGATCCCTGGCCGACGAGCCCTCGGACCCGCTTGGTGAACGAGCGGCGAAGCCGGCGCAGGAGTCCCGGCCTCTCGGCTGGGAGGTCGTAGGGGATCCTGCCGGCCTCGTAGCCGAGCAGGCGGGCGGCGAGTTGGCTCGCGCCGTGGACGTCGGTGACGCCGTGGGCCGACGTGTCCACCACCTCCCACTGCCCGTCGCGGCCTGTCCGGCCTCCGTTCATGATCACGCCCGTGGCGGCGGCGGTGGCGGCATGCGTGGCCAGCAGCGTGTCAAAGTCGGCGGCGGGTGCCCGCGCGGCCAGGAACTGTCGCAGGCGGTCGCACTGGGCCGCTCGGGTCTCGGGGTCGGCCGACAACGCCCGCAGGTAGATCGCCGTGACCTCCTCGGGCGGGAGGCGAAACTCCGGATCGTGGGGAAACAGCCGATCCCGCACCCGGAACAAGGGGTCGAGCCCGACGATCGTGGCGGTATTGAAGCCATAGTCCGGCAGGTCGGGGTGGCCGGCGAAGCCCGCCTGCTTGTTGAGGCGGTCGAACTCTCGGGCGATGGGATTGCTCACCATCTGCTCCGCCCGCATGTGGGCGACGCCGTTGCTCCGCCCCGAGAGCCCGGCAATCGAGAGCGGCACGTCGGTGGAGAGGAAGCGGTCCGCCAGGTGGGCGAAGAGGACGCCGCTGTGGTAGTCGGGGCTCAGGCCATCGAACACGCGGCCCGTCCGCCGCGCCTCGTCGATCAGTGACCGGTGGATCAGCCCGTAGTAGATCATCGGGGCCGGCGACCCGCCCGCACGGAGCATGTGCGACAGGGCTTCGTTCCGGTCGATGAACCGAGTGCCGAGCGACCGCGCCAGCTGCAGCCGGTTGGCCTCGGCGGCCACCGCCATGCAGGGCCAGGTGTAGATCGCGTATTGCCAGCGGATCGCCTTGGCCCGGCGGAGCGACGTGAGCACGTCGAACTCCGCCAGCGCGTAGGGCATCAGGCCGTCGTCATCGCCGAGGAAGGTCACCCATTCGCCCCGGGCGGCGTCGAGGGCCCGTTCCCAGTTGTCGTTCATCGAGAGCGGCTCGTCGCAGCGAACGTGCCGCAGCCTCGGCGACCCGAACGACTCGCAGACCGCGCGGGTTTCCGGGCTCGAGGCATTGTCGGCGACGACGATCTCGTAGTCGTCGGAGGCCTGCTCGACGACGGTTCGAAGACAGGCGTGGAGCGTCTCGTGCCGCTGCCGGGTGGGGACGACGATGCTGTATCGCGGACGTTTCATTTTGCTGGGCACAGTCGCTGAGACGAGTCAGCAGAGCCTCTTGAGGAAGCCTTCCGGCGCCACGGTGAGGAGCAGCTTCTGGTGGATGCCGGCGTCGATCGTGAACTCCGGATGGCCCGCCAGGAACGAACGCACGGCCGTCTTCGGGTTGTTGCCGGGCCCCCAGGGGCGGTTCGGGAATGCGTTCTTCGGCATCTCGTCGACGATCGTGTCGAAGACGACGCAGTAACTGCCCGGCGACACGAGCGGCGCGTAAGCCTCCAGTTCGGCGAGCACGTGGTCGTGGGTGTGGTTGCTGTCGAGCAGCACCATCACCGTGGCGAAATCGGCGGCCCGATGCCGCACGGCGGCCACCACGTCATTCGCGACGCTCGAGCCCTGGATCATCTCGATCCGTGCCGCCAAAGGATGCGCCTCGATCGCCTGCCGGTTGTGCGGGCGAATGTCGACGTCGATGCCCAGCACCCGACGCTGCGACTCCCGGGGGTCGAGCATGCTGCCGCTCCCGATGGCATCGACCATGTCGAGTAGGGCGAGCAGGGATGCGCTGAGGATCAGCGAGCCGCCGTGCGCGATCCCGGTCTCGATGATCAGGTCGGGCCGGATCCTCCAGACGAGTTCCTGAACGGCCACCATGTCCTGCGGAAACTGGATGATCGGCCGGCCGAGCCAGTCGAAGTGGTAGGTGTATTTGTGCGGCGTGGTCGCCGCGATGAAGTCGGCTACGGCGCGCGCGACCGCCGGGTCGGCGGCCATGGCGGCCGAGGTTTGCCGGTCGGCGAGCAGTTCGGGCGGAAGGCTCGAGTTCATGTCGTATGGGCCATCCAGGGGAGGTGATCACGGGGTGCGCCGAAGGCATCGGCAACCCAGGGGTTGGTGGAGAGGAACCGAGCGCGGGTGATCGTCATCTCGTCGTAGGTGAAACCGGCCGGCTCCAGGCCGCCCGTGAGCACGAGTCCGCGGTCTGGACCGTCGGGGTGGATGAAGAGCGGATCGCTCGCCGTCTTCTCGAAGCCGACCCCGGTATGGAGTCGGATCGTGGTAGCGTTGGTGGAGAACACCCGCAGCGTGGCGGTGGCCCGTGACGCATCCGCAAACAAAGCCCGGAGCATCGCGCACTCGGCGAGGTGGATGAAATCCGGCCCGCCCCCACGCCTGCCGCGGAGCAGGTTGTCCAGCTCGGCGGAGCCCGGCGCGATGGCGGCGAGCCCGAAGTTCCCCACGAAGCAATCGGGCTCCGTCTCGATCAGGAACAGAAGCCGATCGTCGGCCGGCAGCACCACGTTCAGCAGCCACTCGCGGGTGCGGCGCTCCGACGGCGTGAAGTGCGTGAGGAAGAACCGCATGTATCGTCCGCGCCACTCCGTCAGGGCGGCGACCACGGCTGGCTCCGCCACCAGCGCCGCGTCGAGCAGACGGAGTGCGCCGACCTGGTCGCCACCGCGATCGAAGATGGGCAGGCGGAGAGGTCGTGCGGCTCGCACGAGTTCCTGCTTGTGTTCGAGTATTCGGTCGATCAAGGAAACAGTCCTCGAGCGGTCAGGCGGCGAGCGTGACGGTGCGGTCGCGAGCGCACGCCAGGTGGCGGAAGAGCACCTCGCAGACGCGGTCGATGCCGGCATCGTCGAGGTCGTGGTAGCTCGGCAGGTTGACGGCGCGGCGGTGGATCGCCGCGGCCACGGGCGTGCCGCCGGGGCCGAGTCGGTGCGGTACGGCCAGGCCGCTCAACGGCCAGAAGAAGACCCTGCCGTCGATCTCGGCGGCCTTGAACTCGGCCAGCAGCCGCTCGCGGTCAAAGGGCACGCCCTCGTCCACGACGACCGTCGGCATCCAGGCGCCGTTGACGGTGCCGGTCGGCTCGGGATTCATCCGCACCGGCAGGCCCGCGAGCCGCACGCGGTAGGCGGCGAGGATCCGTCGCTTGGCCGCGATCAGCTCCTCGACCCGCTCGAGTTGGCCGCAGCCGATCGCGGCCTCGACGTTCGACATCTTGTATTTGAAGCCCACGGTGTCGGGCCAGAACTGGCGGGTCTGGGCGGCCGAGCGGCCGTGGTTCGAGAGCGTGAGCACCCGCTCGTGCAGGGCGTCGTCGTTCGTGACGAACATCCCACCCTCGCCGGTCGTCACGGTCTTCGTGCCATGGAAGGAAAAGGTGCCGAAGGCGCCGAGCGACCCGGCCCGGCGGTCCCGCCACTGGGAGCCGATCGCCTCGGCCGCATCCTCGATCACCGGGATCCCGTGGCGGCGGCCGATGGCGAGCAGGGCGTCCATGTCGCAGAGGTTGCCATAGAGGTGGACGGCGATGATCGCCTTCGTCCGCGGGCCGATCGCGGCCTCCGCCCGTTCCGGGTCGATGCACCAGGTGTCGGGGCGCACGTCCACGAGCACCGGCGTGGCGCCGAGATAGGTCGCCGGCGCCGCCGAAGCGATCCAGTTGATGTCGGCGAGGATCACTTCGTCGCCTGGCCCGACGCCCAGCCCCGCCAGCCCCATGTGCATGGCGCCGGTGCAGCTCGAGGTGGCGATCGCGTGCTGCGTGCCGAGGTGCTCGCGAAACAGCCGCTCGAAGCGGCCGATGTATTCGTAGCAGCGCTCGCCCCAGCCGTGGGCCGCGGCGTCGGCCGCGTAGCCGATCTCACGGTCGGTGATCGACGGCTTCGTGTAGTGGATTCGGCCGGGCATGTCAGGCGACCTTGAGGCTGGGGACGGCGGTTACGAACCTGGTGCCCCCGGCCCGCAGGCCGGCCAGCTGCCCGATCACCTCGTCGCGGATGTTCCACGGCAGGATCACGACGTAGTCGGGTCGCAGGGCTTCGAGGGTCCGTTCGTCGACCACCGGGATCCGGCTCCCCGGCAGCCGCTTGCCCTGCTTGGCCGGATTGCGGTCGGCCACGCAGGCGATCAGTTCCGGCCGGACGCCGGCGAAGTTCAGGAGCGTGTTGCCCTTGGCGGCGGCGCCGTAGGCCGCCACCGTCTTCCCTGCGCGGCGGGCGGTGAGCAGGAACTCCAGAAACTCGTGCTTGATCCGCTCGGCCCGCCGCTGGAAACCCTCGTAGGCGGCCCGCGTCGTGAGCCCCGCCTCCGCCTCGCGGGCGAGCACCGCGGCCACGCGCGGCTCGAGGCGCCGGCGGCCCGTGTCGGCCCGCTGGGCGAAGACCCGCAGGCTGCCGCCGTGGGTGGGAAGCTGCTCCACGTCGAACACCGCCAGGCCGTTGGCGGCGAAGATCGTGGTCACGGCCGTGAGCGAGAGGTAGGAGAAGTGCTCGTGGTAGATCGTGTCGAACTGCGTCTGTTCGAGCAGCTGGAGCAGGTGCGGAAACTCGAACGTGGCCACGCCCTGATCGGTGAGCAGTGCGGCGAACCCGGCGGTGAAGTCGTTGATGTCGGGCACGTGGGCCAGCACGTTGTTGGCGGCGGTGAGGTCGGCCCGCCGGCCGGCCGCGGCGAGCCGCCGGGCGAGCGGGACGCCGAAGAACTCCTCCACGATCTCGAGCCCCTTGTCACGGGCGGCGGCGGCCGTGCTCGCCGTGGGCTCGACGCCCAGGCAGG
>JBJTPO010000332.1:0-9078 GCA_046075145.1 Planctomycetota bacterium | reverse complement strand
TGTCGTCGAGCACTTCATCGTCGGGCAGGTCGAGCAGTCGGTGCACCCACCGCTCGACGGCGTCACGGTTCAAGTCTCGCAGCCAGCGAAAGCCACACTCGTCGAACGCCAGCCGCAGCGTGTAGTCGACGTTGGCGACGTGCTGCGATGACACCGTGCGGCGAGCACCCTTGCCCCGCTTGTGAGCCAGTGCGGCGACATAGGCTTCGGCGTGCTCGACGACGGGCGTGTCGGCGTGCTCGGCGACGTTCACTTCGGCTTGCGTGACGATGCCGGCTTTGACGTGCTCGGCACGCCGTTCGAGTTCGGCGAGCACGGCCCGGGCGGCGTCGAGCGTTTTGCACCCGGTCGCCACACGACGCACGACGCCGTCACCGCCCTTGAACTGGGCCGTGTAGGTGCCGGCCCGTTCCCGCAGCCGGGGGCGGTCGCCGGCCGTCACCGGGGCTTGGCGGCGCTTGCCGCTGGCATCGCTCCACACGGCGACGCGCTTGCCCGCCCGGGTGACGAGTTTCGCCCCTTCGGGCAGCGGTCGGGTGACGAACGGCTTGAAGACGTTCCCCATGGGTCAGCCCCCCTTACGCTTCGGCTTCGCCGGCATAGCGCACACGATGCCGAAGTGCTCGGCGAGTGCGTCAGCCGACGCTAGGTGAATCGACACTTGTTCGCCCCGCATGAAAGCCGCCAGAGATTGCCGCTTCACACCGGTCGCTTTCTCGACGGCGTTGAGACTCGGGGCGTCGAGCAGTGCCGCCCGCAAGAGTTCGGTCATGGTGCCGCCCGTCTTTCGTGCCATGTAGGATACCTTACACACCCTATCGGTCGGCCGCAAGTTCTTTCTTTCGTCCCGAGTCAGTGCGTGCATCACACACACGGTATTTCTTCCTTTATGGGATAGGTGACACCCATGTCACCGAGAAAAGCATCGAAATGTCACCGAGCAAGGTGACACCCATGTCACCCTACTTTCACCCGATATGCCGAGACTCCCCGCCCCAAGCCGCCCCGCCGCACCACGTCGAGCAGCCCCCGGTCGGCGAGCAGCCGCAGTGCCCGAATGACGGTTCGCCGGTCGCCACCGACACGCCGAGCCAGGTCGGTGACGGCCGTGCGGGCCAGCCCGTCGGGCCGGGTGTCACGGTAGAGCGTCACCCACACAAGAGCAGCCGCCCGGGGCAACGTGCCCATGACGCCGTCGACGAAGCCGTTGAGCACGCCGAACCGCCCCGAGTGCCGACGGGAACGCCGTGCGTGCGTTCTCCCACCCTTCCGGCCCGCCGGGCGTGTCGGTGCACCTTTGCCGGCATCGGCCGTCACAAGGGGCGGCAGCACGGCCCCCGGCGGCAGCACTCTCGACGCCAGTGAATCCGAAACACGTTTCGACTTTGCCCGTGTGCTCGACGCCGTCACTCGTCACCCCCGTCGTCGGTGCCGGCATCGGCGGGGGCCGCTGGCGTCGCCTTCCACAGTGCGGCGAGCCGCTCGGGTGAAAACTCGGGGTGCGGCGTTGCACGCTGCGGCTTGCGGCCGCGCTTGCCACGGGCCGGCGTCGGTGCCGGCCGGGCGTCAACGGCGTCGTCGAGCAGCGTGAACGCTTGGTGCGGGCGGTCGAAGGTGAGGTCGATAGAACGCTGTGCCCCGTGCCGGCACTTCAGGTGAGCCAGCCGCACGACGTTCGGGTCGGCGTCATCGACGGGGGCGAGCAGAAAGGCGTCGTCGGCCCCGTATTCGAGTTCTCCCGAGTCTCGGTAGCTTGCCAGCGACATAGCCGACGCCGAGTAGGTTGACCGGCCGGCGGCGTCACGGCTGCGGCCGACGGCCGACAAGGCGAGCACGGCACACCCGGCGGCAGCGAACTGCCGCAACATGTCCATCGTGGCGTTCACCCGTAGCCGGGTGTCGGTCACGTCGCCCGGCGGCATGATGCGTTGCAGGTAGTCGAGCACGATCACGTCGGCACCGTGGGCATCGGCAGCATGGGCCACGTTCGCCAGGTCGAACGGCGGTTCGAGAAAGGCGAGCCGCTCGGCGAATGACTCGACCGTCGCAAGCCCGGCGTCGAGCCGGTCGGCATGCTCGGCAGTGAATCGTCGATGCCGGATCACTTCGGCTTCGATGCCCGATAGCCGGGCGAGCTGTCGGTCGAGCAGTGCGGCCGGCGACATTTCCACGTTGGCGACGAGTGCCCGCAGCGTCGGCGTGTGCCGCAGTGCTTCCACCACGCACGCCATGACGAGTGCCGTTTTCCCGGCCCCCGGTGCCCCGCCGAGCAGCGTGACGTGCCCGGGGCTTATCGCGGGCACGGGCAACGTGTGGGGATAGACAACGGGGCCGGTGCCGGTGAGCACGTCATCACGCCAGCCGGTGAACACTGACTCGCCGGTGACATACTTGCCCGTCGTCATGGGCTTCGGCTTGCGGGTCATGTCGCCCCCGGCAAGTCACTCTGCTCGACGTTGGTGACAGTGCCCCCAAACAGTGCGGCAGCGTGCTTGACCAACGGGTGAGCCGCAGCGTGCCCGCACTCAATCTGCCGGGCCACGTCTTTCGGCGGCAGCCCGGTGTCGAGTGCCGGTTCGGTGAGCAACGCCAGCAACGCCGGCAACGGGCACCCGAGTTCGGCCAGATTCGCCGCAGCACTGTAGAGCAGCCGGTGCCGGTCGCCGGCTTCGACTTCACCGTTGAGAAACGCCCGGGTGAGCTTGTTCACCGTGACGGCCCGGTCGCCGCTGGCGACTTCCTGCCGCCGCTGCTCGACGGCGGCAGCGTTGGCGGCCACGGCCCGTGCCGCAGAATCCCACACCGCGACGAGCATGTCGGCACTGGCGACGCCGTCGGTGCTCGGCACGTCGAACGGCTCGGGCTTTGCAGCCAGTGACCGCACGCCGTTGACCGTGACGGTGTCGAGAATCTCGACCGGCACGAACCGCTTGTGAAGCCCCGACTTCGGGTGCCGGCTATTCGGTGCTCGAAACGCCCGCACCCGGTCGAATACGCTCACGTCAACGGTGACGCCGGCCGCTGCGGCGACTGTCTCGGCGAACTGCCGGGCCACGGCATGAAAGTCAGCCGACGCCGTCGGTGCCCATAACGCCGTTGGGATGCCAACGTGAAAACCCTTGCCGCCCGACACGAACGGCAAGAGCACGGCCCGGGGCACGGCATAGCGTTCGTCGAGCGTATCGACGAGCCGCTTGGTGTCGGCCAGTGCCCGAGCGATGCCGCCGGCAGACTCTTCACGGTCAACGTCAAGCCACACGAATGGTGCCCACGTTGCACCACTGAAGCCGGCCGGCGAGCCAGTGCGGGCCAGGTGCTCGGCGAAGCCGGCGTCGAACTGAAAAGCCGATAGGTAGGCTTCCCGGTCGACGCCGGCCCGGGCGTCGCAGTGACAGTACGCTTGAAACGCTGCGGCGGCATCGACTCGGCGGCGGTCGCCCGAGCACGGCCCGACGATGCGAAAGCCGTGCGGGTGGGTTGTGGCACTCACCCGGCACCACCTTCCCGGGCAGCGGCAAACCACGGCCCCGGCCCTTCGCCGTTGGCATAGTCAAACTCGGCTTCCGTCCACCGTTCGAGGGCATCGTCGAAGGCGTCGTCGTCCGCCCTAGCCGCTCGCCGCCGCACTTCGGCTGCGGCCGCTGCCTTGCGTTCGTTCTCGGCGGCACCGTGAGCATCGGCCAGCCGCCGAAACTCTTGCATCACGGCCGGGTCGAGTTCGGGCAAATCGTCTTTATCCCTGCCGCAGCGTGCCCGCAACGCAAGATAAGTGCGGGCGTCGCGTAGAGCGTTGCCCCGCATGTTGTGAAGCAAGCCGACGAGTTCGTCGTGAGCACGTTTCCCGTCGGGGTCGAGCAATCGGGCGTCACGCTGACGCTGCGGGAAGTGCTCCCAAAACTCTTCGACGAGTAGGTCGACGGTGTTGCGGTAGTGCATGACCGCATGGTCGAGGTGTGCGTCGAGTTGCAGCACGGCATAGTGGGCAGCTAGTTGAGACGTTCGAGTCATCAGGCTTTCTCCTGAGTGGTGGCGGGCAAGGGGGATGCAAACTCATCATCAGCCGTGGGGTCGGTGAGCACTTCCACAACGTCAAACGACATGACGCGGTTACGCTCGGTGCCGTCGTCATCGACACGCAAGGCGACTTTCACGTCAGTCACGATGCCCGCCGGCAGCGGCCGGTCGAGCATGTCGAGCGACGTGACGCCGAGCTTGGCAAGGTCACGCTTCGTCATCGGCATCGCCGCTTCGGTGAGCCATGACGTGTGCCATAGCCGTCGGCCCTTGTGCTCGCCGTCATCGACGGTGAACGTGAGGGTGTAGCCGGGGGTGCCCGACTTCGACGTGACGAGTTCGCCGTCGGCCACACGACACCGATATGTGCCCCGGGGCAGCGGCAGCATGTCGCCAGCCGCTTCGGCTTCGGCGAACTGGCGGGCCAGTTCTTCCCGTGACGCGCCGCCGTTGAGCACGTCGACGAGACTCTTGCGGGTGTGCTTGCTCATCGGGCCACCCCCGGCCGCTTGCGGCAGTTCGGGCAACCGGCGGCGAGCCAGGCGTCGACGGCTTGACGGTGCCAACGAACGCACCCGCCGAGCCGCACCGGCTGCGGGGCTTTGCCGGCGTCGACCATCCGGCGAAGGTGCCGAGAGCTGACGCCGAGCACGCCGGCGAAGCCCTCAATGTCGAGCAGCACGGGCGAAGCCGTGGCCCGGGTGCCGCTGGCGTCAGGGCCGGCGGCGGGGAGTTG
Organism: Planctomycetota bacterium; assembly: GCA_046075145.1. Lineage (GTDB taxonomy): Bacteria > Planctomycetota > Planctomycetia > Pirellulales > UBA1268 > QWPN01. Next base: position 4,328 of record JBJTPO010000332.1, on the reverse strand, counting down.
GGGGGACATGCTGAGTTCTCCAAGAGACTGCGACACGAAACGAACGCCGTTTCGATGCCGACTCTTGGAGTCTGACGCCGTCACCCCCCACCCATGCAGTTCCTCTAATGAGGTTTTTTACTGTGCCCCGTCCCCCGCCGGCACCCATGACGCGGATTCTGAACGGCGAAGCATGCGTACGGGGCAGACACCGTGGTTTTCCCTAGCCTTCTCGCCGCACTATTTGCATAGCCACGGGGGGTGGGGGGTGGGTGCCGTCTCGTCAGGCAAACATTTTCCGGTCTTCGACCACGTCAGCGACGACGGCGGCTTTCTCGGCGTCGGTGCCATAGAGCAACGTATGCCGCTGCTCGGGCGTCAGGGCACGGTCGGCGGGCGTCACCTTCGAGCCGGCCCGCTTGGCAACGAACCGGTCGATAACGCTAGGCCCGGCAGGCTGCTCGGGCACGTCGATGCGGGCCAGCGACGCCGGCGTCAGGCCGAAGTCGGCGAGCAGGTCACGGGCCACCCGAGCCGCAGCCGCAGCGATGCCGGCGGCCGGGTGTGCCTTGGGGCCACGGGGGCCGTCGACAATCGGCGTTTCCCGGGCGATGCGTGCCGCCCCGACGTGCCGGCTCCACTCGCCGGCGAGCAGCCCGAGGGCGAGTTCGTGCGACTTCCGCAAGTCACCACGGGCGGCAAGAAAGCCGACGCACTTGTCGAACACGGCCGATGCAACGGCGTCGTCGGCCACATGCTGCGGCTTCTCAATGTCGGCACCCTTCACGCCCGACGGCGGCGGGATCGTCGGTAAGCCGTGGGTGTCTCGGGGGCGTTTACGGGGGCCATGCTTGCCCATGATGGCGTTCTCCAGGGGGTCACTCGCCGAGCAGTTCGACGGCCCGGTCGAGCAACCGGGCACGGTCGTCATCGGTGTCCGGCAGCCGGGCCACAAGAGCGATGATGCGGGCGAGTTCGTCGAGCCGTTCGGGGTTTTCAGTGCAACGGCTAGTGCAACGCTCGGCGGGGCGTGCCGTAAGTGCTTTGTTTTCAGCACTTAGAACTAGGGGCTTTCCGCCTCCGGAGCTGAAGGTTACAGGTTCGATCCCTGTCGAGGGTATTTGCGGGTTTTCGGCCTACCGCCGGCCCAGCGCGAGGCTCGCGAGGGCCACCGCAGGCATCACCCAGATCGTAGCCAGTCGCCACGATCGTGGGATGTTCGCGATCGACGCGAACCACACGAGCCCGATCGCCACGGTGACGTCGAGCACCCACTGAAAGGGCATGACGCCGGCGCCCCCGTTGATCCAAACAACCAGCGGCGCGACCGCCGTCCGCACGGGATCGTCGGCCGGCACGCCGATGAAGCAGGCCCCGAACACCCGCAGGCCGAAGGCGGCAAACGGGATCAGCCCGGTCACCAGCTCCACACGGCGAGAGAGCTTCGGCAGCGGTGCCGCCCAGACCGCGGTCCAGAGCGTCGTGAAGAAGAGCAGGCGGAAAGTCTCCATGATCGCCGAGTGTAGCCGTGAGCAGTCGGCCAATCAGCGGCCCTTACTCCGGCATTTATCTCTCCATCGTTCATCGGCTTGCTGATATCCTCGCGCCCCTCATCCGCCTGCTGTCGTGCAAGATCGTCGGACGGCGTTCGAACTCGAACTGCTTCGAGCGAACCCGCCCCTGCGGAAATTGGACCGTCAACTCGAGTTCGCCACCCATCGCCATTTTCGTGTTACGCAGCGTCGTGATCAGCATCGTCCTTGCGTCCAGTAGTTGGGCGTGCGGCTACAGTGAGCGACGGCGACAACGAGCATCGTGTCGGGGTCCACGATCCGGTAAATGATTTGGGAGGGATAACCACGCACGATCACTTGCCTGTGAACGTCATCGCACGCGGCGCCCCACTGGGGCCGGTCGAGAATTCGCCGAAACGCAGCCGCGACCGCTTCCGTGAAGCCCTCGGCTGCAGCCAGGCTTCGTTGGGCATACCAGCTGGCAGCCGCAGCGTACTCCGCCTCGGCGGCGTCGCCGACGATGAGGTCAGCCGTCGAGTCCGGCCTTTCGCCGGACTCGGGCTTGGACGTCCTCCCACGGGGAGGCCTTCATGCGACCCGCGTCGAACTCCGCCGACCGCCGCCGAACTTCAGCCAGCCATTCGGGGCTGAGCGCGGGCCAGTTTTCCGGGTGCTCGTCATCCCACACCGCGTCAACCAGCCGTAGCCTTTCGGCCGGGCTGAGAGCCCGAGCAGCGTCGATGATTTCCTGAAGCGATATCATGGCCTTTCACTTTGCCTCGTAATTCCCTCGGCAATCAACGGGCGGCTGTTGTTCAGGCTTAGCCCGCGTCGATGAGTTGATAGACCTTGCCCTTCGTCTTCAGCCACGTGATGTCGCCATCGATCGCGTGCTCGTGCACGTCTCGCAGGAGGTCGGCCGTCTCCGACTCCAGGCACGGCTCACTCGGATCCGACTCCGGGATCACCAGATCGACCTCGACGGCAACGATGAGCCGGTCCGTCCGCACGAGCTTGGTTCGCTTGACTCGTCGTCCGGAAATCTGCATTGGTCAGCCCTTCCGCCGGCTGGCGTGCAGGATCGTGAGCCCGATGATCTCGTCGCCCCGGTACCGAACGATGATGTCATCGTCGCCGAGTTCGCTCTCGGTGGCCTCCGCTCCCGGCTCAAAGTTGACATACATCACGTCTGCGGGCTCGTCGTAGGTGCAGTGCATCGACCGATGCGGCGCCTGCAGCACGGCGGGGATCACGTCCAGGAAATCGCTCAGTTGGACGAGGGCCATACCTGTCGCCTCCGCTTGAAGACCGACGCACTTCACTCACTTCGCCGATGCGGGCTCGACCTCGAACTGCGTGAGCCGCACGCGGCCCTGGGGAAACCGCACCGTTAGTTCAAGCTCGCCGCCCAACGCATTCATGACCTTGCGCAACGTCGAGATCAGCATGTCGGACTGCCCTTCGAGTTTGGCCCAACTCGGCTGCTTCATGCCCGCTGCCCGGGCCACCTGTGTCTGCGTCTTGCCGACCGTCCGGCGGATCTCGCTCAGCGCCATCTCCGCGAGCAGTTCCTGCGTGCGCCGTGCGGCGAGTCGCCGGGTCTTGGCATTGGCCGTGCGGGCGACGAGTTCTCGAAATGTTTTCGCCATCTCACTTCTCTCCGCGTTTCCGTCTCGTCTTGAGGGTCGTCAGATGCTCGGCGTACAGGATGTCGGCCTTGGCGATGAGCTGCCGGTAAAACAGGTGCTGTGATTGACCGCGTTTATCTCCACCCACGAGAAGAATCGCGGCCCGCTCAGGATCGAATGCAAAAGCGATCCGCAGCGTCTGGTCGGCTATATCGGCTCGCAGCTCCTTCATGTTGGGGTACGTCGATCCGTTGAGTGTGTCGGCGTGTGGTCGGCCCAGCGCCGGCCCAAACAGCTCGAGCAAGTTCACCTTCGCCTCGATCTCGGCTCTTTCCTCGTCTCCTAGCGTCCGGAACCACTCATCGAAGATATCGGTTGTGGCAACCGTCCACATGAGAAAGTATAGCCTACGGGCTATCTCTTGTTTGGGCAAGCGGAATGCATCGCGACGCCCTGAGAAGTGTACAGGCGTACCGTTCCACGTCAACCCGCGCGGGACCAAGGTTTCCCCCCGGTCTGGTAGGCTCGCTCCCCATGCCGGGCCCCCGCACCAACGCCGCCTTCTACGCTGCGTTGGTCGCCGAGTTTCTCGCGGCGACCGATGAAGAAGCCTACGCGCCGCTCGCTGCCCCGCATGGCTACACGCTCGCCCCCGAGCAGCTCTCCGCGTGGCGGCTGCAGCTGCCCGTGCTGCGGATGGCGCTCGAGGAGCTGGGTGCCAGCAACACGGAGCCCGCGGCCTCGGGTACAGGCCCTGGTTCTGGCACCGATCCCGCCCCGTGGATCCACCTCGAGTTCGACATCCCGCGGCTCGGCCGGCGGGTCGATGCGGTGCTCGTCACGCCGGCGTGCGTGATCCCGATCGAGTTCAAGGTGGGTGCGAAGAAGTTTGAGCAGCTCGACTACGAACAGGCCTGGGACTACGGCCTCGACCTCAAAAACTTCCACGCCCCGAGCCACGCGGCGGCGATCTTCCCGATCATCTGTGCCACCGACGCCCCCGAGAGCGACAGCCGCTGGAAGCCGCCCCACGCCGACGGCGTCCGCCCACCGTTTCGTTGTGGCGGCGAGTCGCTCGGCCGTGCGATCCGCCTGGCCCTCGAATCAGCGGCCGCCGCTCCGCCCGCCCCCGCCGCCATCAACCCCGCTACCTGGGGCTCTGGCTCCTACTCCCCCACGCCCACGATCATCGAGGCGGCCCGGTCGC
>JBJTPO010000331.1:0-5671 GCA_046075145.1 Planctomycetota bacterium | reverse complement strand
CAGCGACACCGTCTCGGCGACGGTCAACGCCTCCTTCGACGCCGCAGCCGCCCGCGACGCGATTCTCGCGGGCGTGACGTCGCTCGGCGATCCCATCCAGCCCGGCCACATGGTCGTCTACGGCCCGACGGCCGCCAGCATCGCCACCTACGCGGGTGGCGGTCTGGCCGACCCCATGATCGCGGCGGCCACGCTCGGAGCCGGCCGGGTGATCGCGGTGCCCGACCACCAGTGGCTGCAGATGGGCCGCTTCACGGGAGACGCGAGTACCGGAGCCTTCTATCGCAACGGCATCGGCTGGCTGGCCGGCACCGCGAGCCTGGATGTTCCGCTGGTGGTCTACGACGGCGGCAACCAATCCAGGGCCACCGAGTCAGGGAACTGGCTCGTGAGTCAGGGCTACACCCACGTCACCGTCGCGACGGCCGCGACGCTCACTTCGGACCTCCAGGGCGCCGAGGTGCTGGTCGCCAGTTGGCTCGGCGCCGCGCCGTCGGAGGCGCTCTTCACGGCCGTTCGCGACTTCGCGGTCGGTGGCGGCGGGCTGTTCATCGGCGAGTATGGAGTCGGGCACGAATGGTGGTGGGGCAACGCCCCGGCCGAGATTCCCGGCAATCGCCTGCTTCGCGACGCCGGGATCGGCTTCCCCGGCGGCTGGCCTCACGAGGGCACGAGCTGGCCGGTCGAGCGGGCCGTCGGCCAGGTCACGGCCGACACGATCCTGGCGGTGCTCGCCGGCTCGAGCGGGCTGACGCAGTCGCAGCAGCTCGAGGCGCTCGCCGTCTACCGTCGACTCAATGCCGTGCTCGCCCCGGACGACCCTCTGGCCGTGCAGCTTGCCGCGGCACTGGCCGAGCGGACCGGCATGATCGCCCCTGTGCCCGCCGCGCCGGTGACCGACGCGATCGAGAAGCTGCTGCTTCAGATCGAGGCGGAAAGGCTGGCCGCCCTGCCGCCCGCGGCCGTGACGGCTCACCGCACGGCGGCCGCGGTCTACGGGCAGATCCCGGCCGGCGCCCCGCGGCTCACCGGCCGGGTGGTCACGCTCGACGGCGACAAGACCGGCTGGGTGGCCACCGGGCTCTACGCCGCGCCCGGCGAGCTCGTGACGGTGCGGGTGCCGGCCGCGCTCGTGGGCCAGGGCTTTACGGTCCGCGTGGGCGGGCACACCGACGACATCTCCTCTCGCGAGAGCTGGAGCCGGGTGCCGAGCGGCGTCTCCCGCAGCTTTGCCATCGCTGCAACGGAGGTGGCTGTGGCGAACGCGTTCGGCGGGGCGATCTACCTCGACTTCGGCGGCCAGGCCTCCGGCACCTCGCCCGGCCTCGGGGCAATCAGCAGCGAGGTCGATGGGGCGATCGAGGCACCGCTGTTCGTGCTCGGCCAGACGACCAATGCCGAGTGGATCGCCGGGCTCCGCGACCGTCCCGCCCCGTATGCGGAACTCGTCTCCAACCGGGTCGCCTTCTCGGTACCGTCGGCCTGGATCCGCTCACTCGACAACCCGGCGGCGGTGATGGCCGCCTGGGACGACGCGATCGCGTTCCAGGATTACGTGGGCGGCTTCGAGGCCCTGCGGACCGGCCCCGATCGATTCAATATCGACGTGCAGATCAGCGTTGGCTGGCTGCATTCCGGCTATCCGACGCAGGGCCCGGTGGCCTACGGCAGCGGCTTCCTCGACCCGGCCGTGCTGGTCTCGTCTGGCGACTGGGGCCTGATGCACGAGTTCGGCCACGAGCAGCAGCGGCAGCCCGCACTCGGCTGGGGGTACGACACGAACCCCTGGACGTTCGAGGGCGACGTCGAGATCTCGGCCAACATCTTCGCCAATGCGGCGCTGGAGCGGATGGCGCCGGAGGCCCGGGGCGGCTGGGCCTGGTCCATTCATCCCGACGAGGTGATGCGGAAGGCGGCCGCTCAGGCGGCCGACACGGGCCACCCAGGCTTCGAGCAGAAGGACCCCCACGCCTTCTTCTTTCAGCTGGCTGATGGGCCCTGGGGCTGGGAGGGATATCGCACCGTCATGAGCGGCTACGTGGCCGACGCCCAAAGTCGTCCCGCGGCGCTGCCCAGGACGAACCAGGAAAAGAAAGATCAGTGGCTCATCCGCTGGTCGGAGGCGACCGGCTTCGACATGCGGCAATACATGGTCGGCTCCTGGGGCCTCGAGGTGAGCCAGGCGGCCCTCGATGCCGTGGCCGCCATGAACCTGCCGAACTGGATGCCGCTGGCAGTAGCCGGCGAAGGGATCTGGTTCGACGGTCAAGGGCCGGTGACGTTCGATCTCGCCCGCCTCGGCCTCGGGCTCGACGGTGCGGCCACGCTCATGGCAGCGGGGCAGCCGACCCGCGGCACGCTCGTCGGCATCGGCGCCGGCCAGTTCACGTACACCCCCGGGCCGTCATTCTCCGGGCAGGATTCCTTCACGGCGACCTTCGAGTCGAGCGCAGGAAACCGCCAGTCGTTCCCGGTCGCGGTGCTGGCGGGCGGGGGCTGGCTGGAAACCTTCGCCGGCATCCCGGGCAACGCTATCGCCGACCTCGAGGCTGCCCCGACCTACCCCGGCTCACCCACGACCGCTTTCGTGCTGACGAGTCTGGAGGCCACGCCAGACGTCGCCGACGAGTTCGGCCAGCGGCTGCGCGCCCGGGTCACGCCGCCGGTCACCGGTGACTACACCTTCTGGATCGCCTCGGATGACAACGGCGTGCTCCGCCTGAGCAGCGACGCGAACCCCGCCAACGCCGTGCCGATCGCGAGCGTGCCGGGCTACACCGCCCGGCGGGCCTGGACGCAGTATCCCGAGCAGCGCTCGCAGGTGATCCGGCTCGCGGCCGGCCGGAGCTATTTCCTTGAAGCCCTGGCGAAGGACGGCGGCGGCGGCGACCATCTGGCGGTGGCTTGGACGGGCCCGGGCATCTCCGAGCCGACGGTGATCGGCGGTGCTGCACTCGCGCTTCACAGGCCGCCGACGGTCCCGGTGCTCTCTGGGGCGTTCGTGATGGAGAACCAGCCGTCCGGCACGGTGGTGGGGGAACTGTCGGCCACCGACCCCGATCCCGGCGACCAAGTGACCTTCTCGATCGTGCCGGGCCCGGCAGCCGCGGCGTTCGTGATCGACGGCAACCGGCTCAAGACGCTCACGTCGTTCAACTTCGAGCGGCAGGGCGGGTATCAACTGACGGTGCGGGCGACCGATCCGAACGGGTTTTCGAGCGAGCAGACGTTCACGATCCAGGTGGGCGATGAGTTCGGCGAGCCGTTCGTGATCCAGTCGATCGCGCCCCCACCCACCGGGCTGCGGCGGGCCGGAGAGTTCCTGCAGTTCACGGTCTCGACGTCGCAGGCGGCCACCGTGCGGCTGCAGCCCCAACTCCCGATCCGGATCGGCGGCCGGCCGCGGCTGGCCACGTATGTGCAGGGCAGCGGCACGACCGAGCTGACGTTTCGCTACCGCGTGGCCGTGGGCGACAACGGCACGGTGGGGCTCGGCAGCCGGTTCGTCATCCCGGCCGGCGGCGGCATCGTTTCGGCCGGGCAGCGACTGCCGCTTGCGCTGCCGCAGGCGACCACTCCGCCGACCGCCGTCCTGGTGGATACCATCGCCCCTCGGTCGGTGGGCGCGGTGGTCGCTCCTACGGTCGGGACGTATGGCTTCGGTGCGGTGCTCCGGTTCACGGTGCGGCTCTCGGAGCCGGTGTCTGTGAGGGGAACGCCGCGGTTGGGACTGGTGATCAATGCGTCGGCCGGCGGGCGACAGGCGGTCTACGTTTCAGGCTCGGGCACGCGGGATCTCGTGTTCGAGTACAGGGTGCAGTCGCGGGATCGCACGCCGCCGACCCGCGGCATCCAACTGGGCGCCCGCCTCGTCGTGCCGTCGGGCAGCGGCATCAGCGATTTCGCCGGCAATCTGGCGGTGCCGATGCTGCAGGTGCCGGCGACGGGAAGGATTCGCATCGACGGACGGCTCGGCAGCGGCTGACCGCTGCCTGATCTTGCAGGCCGGACGACGCCCCGCCGCTGCGAGCGTCGCCCGCAAATGTCCACACATTCGCTTCTCGCAACCAGGCCGGTCGCGGCTCGGTTCGACGCGTTTCTTTCGATCGACCAGGTTCTCCCGGTTCTGGGGTCCCTCCCGCTCGTGGCGGGGCGACCTTCCGCCATCACTCCAAGGGCCATCATGCGCACGATTGCCTGCCTCCTGCTTGCCATCGCCGCATGGCTGTCCGTCCTGCTGGAGTGCGACTTCCCGGCGGACGAGGCGGGCATCGACTGGTGGGCCTGGCTCGACGTCTCGGAGTTCAAGGGTAAGAAGGCCCGGATCGGCGCCGCCGCCCCGGAGGCGATCCGCCGCTTGATCACGTCGAGCGACGAGATCAAGAGCCTCCAGCCGCTCTACGATGAGCCCCTGCGGCCGCAGTTTCACTGCAGTCAGATGCGGGGCTGGAACAACGACCCCAACGGGATGGTGTATTACGACGGTGAGTATCACCTCTTCTGGCAGAGCAATCCCGCCGGCTGGCCGTGGCAGAACATGTATTGGGGCCATGCCACGAGCCCCGACATGGTCCACTGGGCGGAGCACCCCCACGCCCTGCGGCCCTGGGGTGGCCGGGTTGGCGACCGTCATCCCTCGATGGCCGACAAGGAGTGCTTCTCGGGCAGTGCCAACGTCGATGCCGACGACTCGGCCGGCTGGCAGCAGGGGAAGGAGAAGACGCTCGTGGCGGCCTTCACCGACACCGGCTGCGGCGAGTGCCTTGCCTATTCGAACGACCGGGGCCGCACCTGGACCTACTATGAGGGCAACCCGATCATCCGCCACTCCGGCCGCGTCGTGCAGATCGGCTGGGCCCGGATCGACATGCCCGGCATGCCCTTCAATCAGACCTTCAGTCTGCCCACGCACCTGACGCTCCGGACCACGAAGGACGGCGTGCGGATATTCGCGGAGCCCGTCGAGGAGGTGGCGTCGCTGCGGAAGCCCGATCCCCGTGTCGAGCGCGGCCGCACGCTCACGGCCGCGGCCCCAACGCTCACGCTCGAGGGCCTTGGCCAGTGCCACGACATCGAGGTGGTGCTCACCCGAGGCACCGCCACGAAGGCCGTGCTGCGTTTCGGTGGCAGCACCGTGGTCTACGACTTCGCCGCCGGCAGGCTCGACGAGATGCCGCTCGCGGCCTCGGCCGACGGGAAGGTCACCTTCCGCGTGCTCGTCGACCGTCCGATGGTGGAGATCGTCGGAGGCGGAGGAGCCTGCTACAAGACGACGGGGCGGCCCGACGCCGGCCGGCCGCTGGGCACGCTCTCACTCACCGCCGAGGGAGGCGACCTGACGGTCGAGTCGCTCACCGTCCACGAGATGCAGTCGATCTGGAAGAAGAACTGACGAACGACGGCGGCCTGGTCTCCGTTTCGTGCCGCGGGGCTCCCTCGTGACAACAACAGTCGGGCTCACGCCGCGGGCAAGGCTGCCGCTGGTGGTGGCCGCGGTGGCCGGCCTGATTGCACATGCTGGTCATGCCGGTCGTGGTGGTTTCAGCGGGTGTCGGCAGGCCCATGCCGGCGAGCCTGTCGTGGCCTCGGCAGACCGGCTGCCGGCGCCACCCGCCGGGGCGGCGGCCGAGGTCGTGGAGGCAATGCGGCTGGCCGAGGCTGCGATTCCCGC
>JBJTPO010000330.1:0-4806 GCA_046075145.1 Planctomycetota bacterium | reverse complement strand
GGCCCGCCGACCGGCCCCGCAGGCCCGGGCCAGTGCAGGATCTCGACCGGAATCGGTCCCCAGGCGCGGGCCAGCGATCCGGCCAGCCGCGCCGTCACGATCCGCGGCGGTCCGCCGGGCTCGGCCAGCCCCGGCGGCTCGGCCGCGACGAGCGCCTCGAGCGCGGCGGCCAGCCCGTCGCCCGCCAGCCGCACGATCCCCCGCGCCCCCGGCCCCGAGGGCGTCGCCGCCGCCACGATCAGTTCGGAGGTGGAGAGCATGGATTCAGATGGACCGATGATTTTCGAATCCACAAGTTTTTAGCGAAAATGCAAACGCGTGCGCACCATCATCGGACTGCGAGGGGTTGCCCGTTCCCCGGAGCCGGCGTTGCTGGCAAGCGCAGGCAGGATGCCGAAGCGCAGCCAGCATCGAGCGAGCGAAGGGCAGGATGCCCGTAGCGAGCGTCCGGGCGACGGGAACGGGCAACCCCGAGCCCGCCCGCGGGCCGCGTCAACGTCGCTTGCGGGCCACCCGTTTCTCGCGCGCCGCGTCACCGGCCGAGGGGCCGGCGGGCCGCGACACGGCGTCCACCACCTTCGTTCCGCCCCCGACGGCGGCTCCTGCCGGCTTCGGCAGCCAGAGAAGTCGCTCGGCGATGCCCCACAGGCTCGAGGCGATGAAGTAAAGACACAGGCCCGACGGCACCTTGAAGAACATCAGCGCCATGAACCACATCATGTAGTTCATCACCTGCTGCTGCATCTTCTGCTGTTCGTCCACCGCCGGCGGCATGAACAATTTCTGCTGCCAGAGGAAGAGCCCGATGGTCACCACCGGCAGCAGGTTGAGGTAGGGGCCCAGCCAGCCCTCGGGCGCCGCGAAGAACCGCGGCAGCATCTGCGACCAGTTCCAGAACATGTCGGGCGCGGCGAGGTTCGAGCACCAACGGATCGCCGACGAGAAGAGCGGCGCCTCGCGGAGTTCAACGTCGGTGGCCAGCGCCCGATACAGCCCCATGAAGATCGGGATCTGAATGAACACCGGCAGGCAGCCGCTGGCCGGATTGACGCCGTGCTTCCGCCACAGTTCCTGCGTGGCGATCGTCCGCTTCTGCGGGTCGTTCTTGTAACGCTCGTTGATCACCTTCATCTCGGGCTGAAGCCCCTGCATCTTCTGCGAGGAGAGTGCCTGTCGCCGGCTGATCGGGAACATCGCCCCGCGGACGAGCACCGTCAGGAGGATGATCGCGATCCCGTAGTTGCCGATCACCGCATGCAGGCCGTGCAGCAGCGCGATCATTGGCCGGGCCACCCAGCCGAACCAGCCGTAGTAGACGAGGTCATCCATGCCCGCGCCGGCCGCGCCGAAGCGGCGAAGCAGCTCCGGCTGCTTGGGGCCGGCGAAGATCGAGTAGCGGTGCCGCACCGGCTTGCCGGGCTCGAGCGCGACTTCCTGCGAGACGATCCGCGGCGTGACGTTGACGAGTTTCTTGCGGGCCTGCCCCGACGGCTCGCCCACCACGATCGAGCGAACCTCGGCGAGGCCGGGCTGGTCGGCCCCGGTGGCCGGGATCACGGCCGAGGCGAAGTAGAGGGCGTCGACGCCGGCGAACGACAGGGGCTTGTCGGGCGTGACGGTCGTGGCCGGCCGGTCGAGCGTGCCGTCGAGCGTCTTGAGCCCGCTCACGAGCGTGCTCTGGCCCCCCACGAACCGCAGCGCCACGTCGCGGACGGCGAGGCTGCCCCAGAAGTCGTGCCAGACCCGCTGCGTGTACCACCAGCCCTCGGTCGGCAGGCCCGTGGGCCCGTCGAGGGCGTAGCTGAACACGGTCGGCCCGCCCGTGGCCTCGAACTCGACGGCCATGTCGATTCCGTAGCCCGTCGCGTTGGTGCCGCCGGCTTCCGGGCCTTGGCCGGGGTCCGATGCGATTCGATATTCCTTGGCCACCCGCAGGCCCCCGGGCAGTGTCCGCGTGAACCGCACGCCCTGCCCGTCGGCTGTTGACTCGGCCTCCCAGTCGATCTCGGCGAGATCCTGACCCACGATCTCGGCGAGCACGTCCCGGCGGGTGCGGCCGTCGCGGCCCTCGAGCGAGACGCGGAACGAGAACGGGTCGTGGGGCTCGGCTCCGGGGTCGACGACCGGCTCGCCGCGGAACTCCGGCCGCACCACCTCCAGCGGCCGCCGAGCGAGCGTGGCCTCACCGTCGCTCGCGACGCCGTCGCGGACGTAGCTGACCGTCGCCCGCTGCCCGGGCCGAAGCCCGGCGAGCACGTCGGCCAGGGCGACCGGATCGGCCGTGGCCGCACCGGCTACGGCCGTGATCACGTCGCCGGGCCGGAGGCCGGCAATGGCCGCGGGCGTGCCGGCACCCACCACGCCGATTCGGCAGCCCTCGGCGACCGCGTCAGTCGCGAGATGGCCGAGGTAGCCGCCGCGGTCGTCCTGATCGTGAAACCGCTCGTCGGCCAGTTCGATCCGCTCGACGGCGGCGCCCTTGCTGGTGAGCGTGACCAACAGCCGGGCCGGATCCGCCGGGTCGAGCGAGCCGAGGGTGAACCGCTTGCGTGGAGCCGCCTCACCGGCCTCGGCGGCCGCGGGTTCAGGTTCCTCGTCGGCCGGGGCCGCCTTGCCGGCGTCGGCGGCATCGCGATCCGTGGCGGCGATCTCTCCCGGAACCGACTCGGCGGCCGGCGGCTCCTGGGGCGGATAGAGCCACGCCTGGAGCATCTGGCTGGTGATGACGATCGCCAGCGCGATGGCGAAGAACGAGACGTAGCGGCGTTCCACGACGGGCTTCCGGGGTGATCAAGGCGCCCCGGCGGCCGACTGCCTTGGGGGATTTCCGTTCCAGTGCGAACCAACGAGTATAGCGGCCAGGGTGGCCGCCGGCCCTACCTTCCCTGCGCCAGCCGGTCGCCGAGGAAGTTGTCGAGGTCGGGGATCGCGTGGATCTTCTTTCGCGTCGTCTCGAGCGGGTAGGCGATCCGCCGAAATCGCACCCGCCGGTCGTCCTCGAGCACCACGTAGCAGCTGCGGGGGTCCTCGTCGCGGGGCTGCCCCACCGAGCCTACGTTCACCATCGCCTTGCCCGCGGGCAGCTCGATCGCCACCTCCGTCTCCCCGACCGGTACGCCGGGCGAGATGAACTCGGGAGACGTGGTGAACACACCGGGGATGTGGGTGTGGCCCTGGAAGCAGTAGCGGGGCACGAGCTCGAAGATGTGCTCCATCTTGAGCGGGTTGTAGATGTCTTCCGGGAAGACGTATTCGTCGAGCGGCCGGCGGGCCGACCCGTGGACGAACATCAGTTCCCCCTCGAGATGGTTTCGGGCGAGTTCGCCGAGGAAGTCGCTGACCAGGTTCGCCGAGTTGCGGGGGAGCCGGTCGTGCATCTCGATCTGGCTGCGTGTCCAGCGGATCGCCCGCTCAGCCCCCGAGTTGAAGCCGTCCGGGTCGAACAGGGCGCCCTGGTCGTGGTTGCCCAGGATCACCATGCCGCACCGGTCGCGGACGAGCTTGGCACACTCACAGGGGTTGGGGCCGTAGCCGACGATGTCCCCCAGGCAGAAGATCGCATCGACCCGCTGCCGGTCGATGTCCTCGAACACGGCCTGCAGGGCCTCGAGGTTGCCGTGGATGTCGCTGATGATGGCCCGCTTCACGTCCGCTTCCAGCCGCGTCGGGCCAGCCGCCGGATCGCGGCCGGCGAGCCGACTCCTTGTCAATGATAGCCGGGGAGGCTACGACCGGCGGACAGGCCGGTCAAGAATCGCCCGTGGAACAGCCGTGATGAGAACGATCGCCATCGACACGAGCCTTGCGGCGGGGAGTGTGGCGGCGGTCGACGGCCCGGCTCGCGCGACCCGCGGGCTGGGGCCCGCGGGCGAGCACGCCCGACTCCTGGCCGCCGCAATCGCCGAGGTCGCGGCCGAGCTGGGCTGGACACCCGCCGACGCCCAGCTCGTGGCCGTGGTGCGGGGGCCGGGATCGTTCACCGGCCTGCGGGTGGGCGTGGCCACCGCGAAGGCGATCGCATGGGCGGGCGGGGCCCGGCTCCTGGGCGTGTCGGGGTTCGAGGTCGTGGCCGAGGAGACCGCCCGGATCGCGTCAGCGAACGGCGCCGATCACCGCGGGCCCTTGGCGATCGCGTACGACGCCGGCCGGGGCGAGGTGTTCGCGGCGGTGGCGGAGCCGATGGATGCCGGCGGCTGGCAGGTCGGACCCGGCGCGCTCGTGGCCGCAGACCGTTGGATCGAATCGCTCCCCGATGGCTGCCTGGTCACAGGCCCGGCCCTCGACACGCTTGCCACGCAGGTCGCCGCCGCCGGCCATCGGCTCGCTCCTGAACCGGCCTGGCAGCCTTCGGCCATCGCTGCGGCCCTCCTCGCGATCCCGCGGGCAGCTGCCGGCGCCGCCGACTCCCCCGAGACGCTCGTACCCGAGTATTTGCGGCCGAGCTACGCCGACGAGCGGGCGGGGTAGCCGCCCCGCGCGATGGCGTGGGCTGGCCCCGAGCCGCGTCACCCTGGAGTGCGTGAAGCCTGGCCCCGGCGCGGCCAAACTCCGGGTACATTGAGCGGCCCATTCCCGGCACGGCCCGAGTTCCTTCCCCCGTCGGCAAGTACGCCATGCGTCCGATCACCAAGCTCCTCGTCGCCAATCGCAGCGAGATCGCGATCCGTGTGTTTCGCTCGGCGCACGAGCTCGGCATGCGGACCGTCGCCATCTACGCGCACGAGGACCGCTTCGCGCTGCACCGCTTCAAGGCCGACGAGTCCTACCTGGTGGGCCGACCCGGCGAGCCGATCCGGTCCTACCTAG
>JBJTPO010000329.1:0-12060 GCA_046075145.1 Planctomycetota bacterium | reverse complement strand
CCGGCCGCCGGCGTCGATCACGAAGGTGCTCCGGGCGATGCCCATGTAGCTCCTGCCATACATGCTCTTCGGCCGCCAGGCGCCGTACTTCTCGGCGATCGCATGGTTCTCGTCGGCCAGGAGCGTGAACGGCAGCCCGTGCTTCTCCCGAAACTTCACATGGCTCCGCGGGGAGTCGGGGCTGACGCAGAGGACGACCGCCTGCTGCCGGCCGAACTCCGCGTGGGCGTCACGAAATCCGCAGGCTTCGACGGTGCAGCCGGGCGTGTCGTCCTTGGGATAGAAGTAGAGCACGACCGTCCGGCCCTTGAGCGCCGAGAGTCGCACCGGCGACCCGTCATGAGCCACGGTGGTGAAGTCGGGCGCCTTCGAACCCTCCCGGGGCCAGGCGGGCTCGGCCAGCTTCGCGGGCTTCTGCTTGGCCGCCGGCTTCTTCTTGGCGGCCAGTTTCCTGGCAGCCGCGGGCTTCTTGGGAGAGGCTGGCTTTACCGGCGGTCGCTTCGTGGGCTTGCTGGCAGACTTCTTCTTGGCCATGTCGGGAGCGCTCCGGAGCGGGAGGGACGGGAGTTTCGGGGGCACGTTGTAGCAGGTTCGCGGGGCCAGGGTCCCGCAGGCAACCGCTCGCCGCAGGGCTATTCTATGAGCGTGAACCCGATCTCGATTTCCCGCTGGCTCGCCCGCACCGTGCAGAAGCTACGGTTCGGGCCGCCGACGACGTGCGTCTACAACCCGCTGATCTACGCCCGCCGCCCACACGAGGCCTATCTTGCTCGCTACGCGCGGCAGGGAGTGGACGCGCTCCTGGTGGGCATGAACCCGGGACCCTGGGGCATGGCGCAGACGGGTGTGCCCTTCGGGGAGGTCGGTCTGGTGCGGGAGTTTCTCGGCATCGAGGAGCCTGTTCGTCGGCCGGCGATCATCCACCCCAAGCGACCGATCGAGGGCTTTGGCTGCACGCGGAGCGAGGTGAGCGGGCGGCGATTCTGGGGCTGGGCACGCGACCGCTACCGCACCGCGGAGCGGTTTGCCGAGCGGTTCCTCGTCGTCAACTACTGTCCGCTCGTGTTCATGACGGAGTCGGGCGCGAACCGCACCCCGGACAAGCTCCCGGCCTCGGAACGGGATCCGCTCTTCGAACTATGCGACGAGGCCCTCCGCCGGCTCGTGGCGTGGTGCGGCCCGCAGCGGGTGGTGGGGGTGGGGGCGTTCGCTGCCGGCCGGGCCGCCGTGGCCCTGGGTGACGAGGCGCCGCCGATCGGCACGATTCTCCACCCCAGCCCGGCGAGCCCCGCCGCCAACCGGGGCTGGGCGGATCAGGCCGAGCAGCAGCTGCGCATGCTCGGGGTGCGGGTGCCCGGGGCCGTCCGCCCGGCGCGGAGGCCGCGGCGCTGACCGGCTGCGGCCACGGGCCGGCGGTTCTCCGCTGGGGTGGCTTTCGCGCACAATCACCCGGTGCGGCCCGCGGCATCCACTGCGGGCGGACACTCCTCGAGGTGATCGGCATGGCCCAGCTCTACTTCTATTACTCCGCGATGAACGCCGGGAAGAGCACCACGCTCCTGCAGTCGGCCCACAACTACCGGGAGCGGGGCATGGAGGCGCTGCTCTATACGCCGGCCATCGACACCCGGGCCGGCGACCCTCGGATCCATTCGCGGATCGGAATCTCAGCCGATGCGATCGCCTTCTGCGAGGACTACGATTTCTTCGCCGCCGTCCGCGAGCGGCAGCAGGCCGGGCCGGTCCATTGCCTGCTCGTCGACGAGGCCCAGTTTCTCACGCCGCAGCAGGTCCTCCAACTCACGCTCGTGTGTGACCGGCTCTCGATTCCGGTGCTCTGCTACGGGATCCGGACCGATTTCCGGGGTGAGCCGTTCGCCGGGAGCAAGTATCTGCTGGCCTGGGCCGACAACATCGTCGAGATCAAGACGATCTGTCGCAGCGGCAAGAAGGCCACGATGAATGCCCGGCTCGACGAGCATGGCCAGCGCGTGACCGAGGGCGCCCAGATCGACATCGGCCACCACTACGAGGCGATGAGCCGGCGGGAGTTTCGCCTCGACGAGGTCTCGCCGGTGAGGCGGACGCCCGGGGCCTGAGCGGCGCCCGGTTGCCGCAGTCACGCGGCCCGGCCGCTGCGGGCCGCACCCGGCGTGGGGCTGAAGGCGGCGTCGATGAAGTTGAGCGTCTTGCCCTCGTTCGACATGTCGTATTTGATCCAGCCGTAGTACACGTTGTTTTCCTGGCGGGACTCGAGCCCCCAGTACCTGCCGGACCCGGAGGTCAGGGTTTGGTTGCCCGCGGTCCATGTCGAGCCGCCACCGACGGAGCTGCCGTACGGCACGTCGGTCGTCGTGTGGCGGTCGACGCCGTAGGTGCCGGCGGAGGCCTGGTCTTCGGCGGCAATCAAGCCGGCCCGGCTCAGGCGGCGACCTGCGATTTCGACCAGGAGTGACTCGCCGAAATCGCTCTGCAGGTGACGGACGGCACGGTCACCTTCCATCCCACTATGATTCTGCTCTTCCACGGCGTGGTGGAGGACAAGGATGGAGACGAGACGATGACCATGAAGACGACGATCATCAGCCACGCGCTGGCGGGCATCGCGCTGGCGGCGGCCGCGCTCTCGCCTGCTGCCGAGACGCTGCACCACGACGCCGAGGCGATCCGCAAGGCGCATGACGCGATCAGTCAGGAGGCTGCCGTCGCGCAGGCCGACCCGGCCCGGCCCGTCTATCACTTCGTGCCCGAAGCCCGCTGGATGAACGACCCGAAAGGCTGCTTCTTCGCGGGCGGCTGGTTTCATGTCTTCTATCAGCTCAACCCGTACGGCAACGAGTGGGGCCATGCATTGGGGGCACGCCCGCAGCCGTGACAACGTGACCTGGGAGCGGCTGCCGATCGCCATCTGGCCGGACAACGACAAGGGCGAGCACCACTGCTATTCCGGCAGCGCCGTGCAGGACGGCGAGGGCAACTGGCAGCTGTGGTACACCTCCGTGACGGGTGCGGGGGAGGATTTCAAGAACCCGGCCAGGTTCAACGGCCAGGTGATGCTCAAGCCGCTCGACAAGGACTTCATCACGTGGGGCAAGGCGACCGACGACCCGGTCAAGGCCCCGACGCTGCCCAACAACATCGACGGCTACGGCTGGAATAACTACATCCGCGACCCCACCTTCTTCAAGGCGGACGGCCGCACCTTCATGCTGCTCGGCATCACGGGGTCCGCCGAGGTGGGCGGCGACGTCGGTCCGATGTACGAGGCGAAGGACTCCTCGCTGACGACATGGACCTACCGGGGCAGGATGACGGACTACGCGTGGGACTGCCCGCAGATGATTCCCTTCGGGGCGAAGTGGATGTATGTCATGACCCGCGACCCGCCGCCCCAGTGGTTTCTCGGCACCTTCGATCCCGAAACCGCACGGTTCACGAACGAAACCGGCGGCCGGCTCGACGGCTCCGCTGAGTTCAAGACAATCGGCTTCGCGACGGATGACCGCGGGCGGCACATCGTGTGTGCGTGGATTCACCCGACGAAGCAGGCGAAGGGGTGGAACAACTGCTTCGCGCCGCCGCGGGTGCTCAGCCTCGGCGACGACGGCCGGCCGGTTCAGGCACCGGTGCCTGAGTTGGCAACGCTGCGCGGCGAGCATGAGGGCGTGAAGGACCTGACCGGCGCCAAAGTGTTGGGCATCAAAGGCGACACACTCATCCACGTCTTCCTCGACAAGTCGATCATCGAGGTATTCATCAACGGCGGCAGGCACACGGTCGCCCGCGTCATGTATCCGCCCGCTGGAGACCTCGGCGTCGAGGCTTTCAGCGTGGGGTCCGCTTCGGTCGACGTGTGGCGGATGAAAAGTATCTGGTAGCCGAAGGCCCGTCGGAATCGTGCGAGCCCGAGCGGGAGCAACGCGACGGCCCGGTTGCCGGGCGGACCACAACCAAGCGGTAACCAAGTCGGGGCGACACGATTTGAACGTGCGACCTCTACGTCCCGAACGTAGCGCTCTAGCCAGGCTGAGCTACGCCCCGAGCGGTGAGGCGGCAGCCGGAGTGACCCGGCTCCCGACTTCACACGGGAAGTGTGAACGGATGGTACCTGCCCCTCGCTGGTCAGGCAACGGCGAATCGGTTTCCTGCGGTTTGGCCCCGGCCCGCGTGGTTCGGCCCGTCATTCCACCGTCACGCTCTTGGCCAGGTTTCGGGGCTGATCCACGTCGCAGCCGCGGTTGACCGCGATGTGGTAGGCGAGCAGCTGGAGTGGAATCACGGCCAGCAGCGGCGCGAGCGCATCGTCGGTCTTGGGAATCTCGATCACGAACTCAGCGAGCCGCTTGACCTCGTCCTGCCCGGGCGTCGTGACGGCGATCACCCGGCCTTGCCGGGCCTTCACCTCCTCGATGTTGGCCAGCATCTTGTCGCTGGTGTGGGCGGTGGCGGCGATCACCACCACCGGCATCAGCCGGTCGATCAACGCGATCGGCCCGTGCTTCATCTCCGCGGCCGGATAGCCCTCGGCGTGGATGTAGGAGATCTCCTTGAGCTTGAGCGCGCCCTCCAGCGCCACCGGGAAGTTGAATGAGCGGCCCAGGTAAAGAAAGTTGGGGGCGTAGGTGAAGCGGTCGGCGAGCGTCTTGATCTCCGCCTCCTGGGCGAGAATCGCCGCGACCTTGTCGGGGATGGCGGCGAGTTCGTCGGCCAGGGTCGCCGCCCGCTCCCGCTTGATCATGCCCCGGCGATGGGCCAGGGCCAGGGCGACGAGCACGAGCGCCGTGACCTGGGCAGTAAAGGCCTTGGTGGAGGCGACGCCGATCTCCGGGCCGGCATGGGTGTAGACGCCGGCATCGGTCTCACGGGCCAGCGTCGAGCCCACCACGTTGCAGATCCCGAGGGCCAGGGCGCCGCGGGATTTCGCCTCTCGCAGCGCCGCGATGGTGTCGGCCGTCTCGCCGCTCTGCGAGATCGCCAGCAACACGTCGCGGTCATCGAGGAGCGGCTCGCGGTAGCGAAACTCGGAGGCATACTCCACCTCGACCGGCAGCCGGGCCAGGTGCTCGATCAGGTATTCGCCCACGAGGCCCGAATGCCAGCTCGTGCCGCAGGCGGCGATCGTGAGCTTCGGTGCCTGCGCGATCCGATCGAGCACGGTGGAAAGCCCGCCGAGCTGCACGCCGCCGCCGGGCAGCAGCCGCCCGCGGAGGCAGTCGGCGATCGCCCGCGGCTGCTCGTGGATCTCCTTGAGCATGAAGTGCGGGTAGCCGCCCTTCTCGATCGCGTCCAGGGACAGGGCCAGCTCGTGCACCTCCTTCGTGAGCGGCACGTCGTCGATCGTGCGGACGTCGCAGGTGCCCGGGCCGATCACCGCCAGCTCGCCGTCGTCGAGGTAGACCACCTTGCTCGTGTATTCCACGATCGGCGTGGCGTCGGAGGCCACGAACGATTCCCCGTCACCGAGCCCGACGAGCAGCGGCGAGCCGCGACGGGCCACGTAGAGCCGGCCGGGCTCGGTGGCGTGGATGATCGCCAGGCCGTAGGTGCCGGCCACCTGCCGAAGGGCGAGGCGGATCGCCGCCTCGAAGGAGAGCGTCGGATCGGCGTCCAGGATCTCCTCGATCAGCTGCACCACCACCTCGGAGTCGGTCTGGCTCTTGAACGACCGCCCCTTGGCCGTGAGGGTCTGCTTCAGGGCGGCGTAGTTCTCGATGATCCCGTTGTGGACCAGAGCGATCGCCCCCGACTGGCTGAGGTGAGGGTGGGCGTTGGTGTCGTCGGGCGGGCCGTGCGTGGCCCAACGGGTGTGGCCGATGCCGACCGTGCCGGCCGGTAGGGCGGCCGCCATCCGGCTCTCCAGCTCGCGGACTTTGCCCGCACACTTGGCGACGTGGAGGCCGCCGTTGAGCACCGCGATGCCGGCCGAGTCGTAGCCGCGGTATTCCAGCCGACCGAGACCCTTGAGGAGAATGTCCCGGCAGTCGCGTGATCCGACGTAGCCGACGATGCCGCACATTCCAGTGCCTCGATCCCAGGGCCAGCCGCCGCGATTCCCTTCGCGCTGCGAACCGCTATTCTACCCGCGCCGGGCTCGTTCACCGCGCCCCGCCGGCGGGATGGTGACGGTGAACGGCTGCCGCCACAGCAGGCTGTGATGGCACGCTCACGATTGATCCTGTTCGAGGATGCGGCAGCCGTCCATCTGCAGCCGCTCACGCTCACGCGACCGGTGCACGACCTGCGGATCGGCCTGTTCCCGATCCGTGAGCGGTGGGAACGGGCCCTGGGCGGCGGCGCCGCGGCGGGCCCGCTGCGGCCGCCGTTGCGGGGGCTGTTTCCAGCCCCGCCGCGGCGGCCCGGCCCGGCGGTCTGGATCAACGCCCGCTATCTGCCGACACCCGAACTCGTGGCGGCGATCGGCAGACGGGGCTTCGGCCAGCTCCGATCGGGCGACGACCTCGTGGCGGCGGAGGCTACGGCTGCCGAGTCAGCGGCGTGGCTGGCCGCGGGGCTGCCCGAGCCGGAGGGGAGGGGGCGCCGAGCGCCGGCTGATTCGGTGCGGATCGCGTATCCGTGGGACATCTCCCGCCTCGCGGCCGACGCGATCCGCGCGGAGTCGGCGGTCGTCGGCTGGCAGTCGGGCCGCGGCGGCGGCTGCAGCCCTGTGGCGATCGTCGACCGGCCCGACCGGCTCTTCATGCACGCCGCGGCGGTCGTCGAACCCGGCGCGATCCTCATCGCGGAGGAGGGGCCGATCCTGCTCGACGAGGGCGCGCGGGTGATGGCCGGGGCGATGCTCCGCGGGCCGGTGGCGGTGGGCCGTGGGGCGACCGTGCGGATGGGGGCCAGGATCTATGGCGGCACCACGATCGGTCCCGGCTGCAAGGTGGGGGGCGAGGTCGCCGCGACGGTGTTTCATTCCTACACCAACAAGGCCCACGAGGGCTATGTGGGCAACTCCGTCTTCGGTCAGTGGGTGAACCTCGGGGCCGACACCACCGCCTCGAACCTCAAGATGACCTACGGCACGGTCAAGATGCTCGACTGGCCCTCGGGCGTGGAGATCGACACCGGCGAGCAGTTCGTGGGCACGATCATGGGGGACCACTGCAAGACGGGGATCAACACCATGCTCAACACCGGCACGGTCTGCGGCGTGTCCTCGATCATCCTCGGGGCGGGCTTTCAGGCCCGGGTCCTGCAGTCGTTCAAGTGGGTGCAGCCCTGGGCGATCACCGACTACCGGCTCGACAAGGCTTTGCTCGACATGGAGCGGATGATGGCCCGCCGTGGCGTGCCCCTCACTCCCGCCTACGGCCGGATGATGACGGCGATCTACGAGATGGGCCGGGGTAATGTGCACCCGTAGGCCGCGACGGGCAACCCGGCGCCTGCGCGGGTCACTCCGCCGCCGAGACGCAGACGAGTTCGCGGTCATTGCGGGCGTAGATGCACTTATTGGCGAATGCCGGATGGCTCCAGACCACCTCCCGGCCGAAGCACTCGCTCGTGGGCTCGAGGAGCCGCATCCGGCCGAGTTCCTCGTACTTCTCCCGGCTGAGCCGCGCCAGGATCAGGTCGCCGGTCTCGGAGAACATCCAGGTGCGGGTGCCGTCGCTTGGCGGATCCTGCCGTACCAGAAACGCCGTGCCGTGCTTGCTGCGCCGCGTGCCGCCGGTCGTGGGCTCGAGGGTCTCCCAGAGCCGCTCGCCGGTCGCCAGATCCACCGCCGTGAGGTTGCTCGTGAAGCAGTCGCAGCCGTAGATCGTCTGCCCCGCGATGAACGGGGTGCTGTTGGCGCAGTAGACGGCGGTCTTGGGCCCGCCCGCCCAGACGAGGGTCGGTGGTTCGCCCTTCTGACCGAGCTTGAAGAGGCCGCCCACCGCGCCGATTCCGCTCGCGAAGAGCACCCTGCCGGCCGGCGTGTCAGCCACCTGCGGGGCCATGATCGACATCCCGTAGTCGGGCTTGAGCGGCTGCGACCAGAGCACGCGGCCGGTGGCGGGCTCGAGCGCGTTGAGCTTGTCGGCATCCCAGATCACGAGCTGCCGGTCGCCGGCCACGTCGATCAGGGTGGGCGGGCAGTAGCCGCTCTCGCTGGCGGAGAGCGACCGCCATTTCTCCGCGCCCGTCCGCCGGTCGAAGGCCACGGCCACGCTCCCCTCGCCGCCGACGAGACAGATCAGCAGGTCGCCCGCCACCAGGGGATGGCCGCAGAAGCCCCACAACGGCGTCGGCGCCGAGTAGTCACGCTTGAAGTCCTTGGCCCAGACCACGCGGCCGGTCTGGGCATCGAGACAGGTGAGGTTGCCCTCGGCGCCGAGCGCGTACACGAGCCCGTCGGCCACCGTGGGCGTGCACCGCGGGCCCGAGGCGTAGGAGATCGCGTACGGGCAGTCGTAGTCGTGCTTCCAGAGCAGCTTGCCCGTGGCAGCGTCGAGGCAGAGGATCCGCTCGCGACCGGCGAGTTCCGATCGGCTGCCAGGGTCGTTGGCGAGATCCCCTTCCGGCCGCTCGTAGTCCATCAGATAGACGCGGCCGGCGGCGACGGCCGGCCCGGAGTAGCCGCCGTTCACCGGCACCCGCCACTTCACCGGCAGGCCGCCGGCAGGCATGGCCTGCACGAGCCCCTGCTCCCGCCAGACGCCATCCCGCCGCGGCCCCATCCACTGCGGCCAGTCGTCACCGCGGGTGGGGGTCAGAGGCAAAGTCAGGCTCCAGAGCGCCGTGAGCGACCCAAGGACCGCCGGCCAGTGAGGTTGACTGACTCGCGGCTCAGCAGAGCCATAGGTTCGACCGATCATTGCGGCTCCTCGCACCGTGTGTGCCGATGAAAAAATGTCACGGCAGCTTCCTTGCCAGTTTGACCTGCCGCAACGGCCAGCACGAATGCTGCGTACTCATCCTGGCTCGCACCAAGATGGCACCCATGCATGCCGAGAAAGACGTCCGCTGCGGCGGCACCAACCCGCTTGTTCCCGTCGATGAATGGATGGTTCGATACCAGATGAAAAAGATATGCGGCGGCCATCGCAGGCAGACCATCGTGAAGGTACTGACCGCCGAAGCTTGCTTCGGGCATTGCCGCGGCAGCCTCGAGAAGTCCGAGGTCGCGGATCCCGGTCGATCCTCCGTAGCGACGGATCATCTCCGCATGAATGGCGACGATCTCATCGAGGCTGAGGAAGAGCGTCGCCACGCGATCACTCGGCAAGCCGCTTCAGAGCCTCGCTGTACCGCTCGATGGTGGACTCGACGGCCGCGTCAAACTTCGCCTTCCTGGCCGCATCGCCCTCGGCAGTGACAATAATCGCCCTGCCGCGAACAGCGACATCGAGAAGAGAGTCCTCGGAGATGCCCGCCGCGTTGAGCGTCTGACGGTCGAGAACGAGCGCCAGATCTTCCCCGTGCTTCGCGAGCTTCACCGTCATAGATGCCTCGACCTCAGGGGCGTGGGCAGAACGTGCCTCGTTCACATTGTAGCCCGGCAAGAAAGGCTTCGTCTCCGGGCTGCTCGGCTCCAAAATCAGGCTCCGACCGTGGCGGCCAGCTGCGGCAGGTCGGTGCCGACGTCGATCCCGTCGGGCCGCCAGTCCACGAGTTCGAGTTCGGCGGTGCGCCGCCCCTGAAACTCGTTGATCTTCGGCTTGAAGGCGACGTGGAAGGGTTGGCCCGGGGAGGGCAGGTGCGGCAGCCAGTCGGCGCCGCCGAAGGCCACGCCGCGGATCTTCGTGCCATGCTGCACCAGCCGCATCGAGAGATGACGGCCGCCACCCCCGATCGTCCGCGGCGGCTCCGCGAGCGTCACCCGCGAAGCGCAGAGCACCGGCCGGCGATTGCCCTGGCCGAACGGGGCGAGTTGCTCGATCTGCTCGACGGCGTGAAGCGAGAGCCCGGCGAGCGTCGTCTCGCCGTCGAGCGTGAGCTGGGCCCGGCGGAGCTCGGACGGCATCCGCGCCGCCACCTCTGCCACGAACGCCTCGCGAAACTCCGCGATCCTGCCTTCCTCGACCCGCAGGCCCGCCGCCGCCGCATGGCCGCCGCAGGTGACGAGCAGTTCGCGGCAGGGCATGAGGGCCGCGTGGACGTCGAAGCCCGGCACGCTCCGCACGCTCCCCGAGGCCACGAGCCCCCCGTGGGCACCCTGGGCGATCACCACGACCGGCCGGTGAAACCGCTCGGCCAGCCGCCCCGCCACGATCCCCACGATCCCGGCATTCCAGCCGCGGTCGGCCAGCACGAGCGCCGCGTCACGTTCCGGGTCGAACTGTTCGAGCGCCTGCTTGGTGGCCGCGAGCAGGATGCTGCGCTCCTCGGTCTCTCGGCGGGTGTTGAGCTCGTGGATGTAGCTCGCGAGGCTCTCGGCGCGGGCCACGTCGGCGGTGGTCAAAAGCTCGATCCCCTTGGCCGCCTCGCCGTATCGGCCGGCGGCATTGAGCCGCGGGGCCAGGCGGAAGGCGACGTCTTCGCTTTCGAGGGCCCGCTTCTCGTGCAGGCTCGCGAGTTCGAGCAGCTTGGCCAGCCCGGGGCCTCCCCGCGACCGGAGGCACTCGAGCCCGCGCCGCACGATGATCCGGTTTTCGTCGAGCAGCGGCACGACGTCGGCCACGGTGCCGAGCGTGGCCAGGCCAATCCCCCGCAGGAGCATCTCGCGCAGCCGGGGCGTGACCTGCTTCGCGCTGCTCGCCCGCGTGGCGATCGCCCAGGCCAGCTTGAAGGCCACCCCCGCGCCGCACAGCTCGCCGAAGGGATAGGCCGTGCCCGGCAGCCGCGGATGCACGAGCACGGCGGCGTCGGGCATCGTGTCGGCGAAGGAATGGTGGTCGGTCACGATCAGTTCCAGGCCGAGCTGCTTGGCCCGCGCCGCCTCGGCCACGCTCGCGATCCCGCAGTCAACCGTGACGACGAGGCTCGCCCCCTCGGTCGCGAGTTTCTCCAGCGCCTCGGCGTTGAGGCCGTAGCCCTCCTCGAACCGGTTGGGCACGTACCACCGGGGCTTGGCGTCGACCGCCTCCAGGCAGCCCACGAGGATCGCCGTCGCCGTCATGCCGTCGGCGTCGTAGTCGCCATAGACGACGATCTGCCGCCCGGCCCGCACCGCCGCCAGGATCCGGTCGGCCGCCTCGGGCACGCCGGGCAGCGTCTCGGGGTCGCGCAGGTCGGTGAGGTTGCCTGAGAGAAACGCCTTCACGTCGGCCAGCTGAGTGACACCCCGGTCGGCCAGGAGCGCCGCCACGATGCTCGGCACCCCGGCCGCCCGCTCGAGCGCCGCCACCGCCGCCGCGTCATGAGGGCGAACATGCCACCGCTTGGGCATCGGCCAGACTCCCTTCTTCGGCCCGCGAGTATATCCCGGCCCGGGGCCACTCGAGTGGCGTCGTCATCACTCGGCCGCTAGATTTTCGGTCTCTGAGGTTGATGGATGGTGTTTTCGAGAGGGGCTTCCCGTGCCACGGGAGCCGGCCTTGTTGGCAAGCGGAGCCATGGATGTCGAAGCACAGCCGGCATGGAGTGAGTTGAGGCCAGGATGGCCGGAGCGAACGTCCGGCGACGGGGCACGGGTAGCCCCGGCCCGTCGCCACAGGTCCGATTCATAATGGCCGCAAGGCCGCGCCGGAGCCGAACGATGCCCCTCGCCGACACCCCGCTGCCCGTGCTGGCCCAGAAGCCGAAGCGCGACACCGTCCCGAAAGACACGGTGCTCTGCGAACACTGCACGGCCAAGTGCTGCCGCTACTTCGCCCTCCCGCTCGAGACGCCCACCACCCGCGAGGAGTTCGAGTACATCCGCTGGTTCCTCCTCCACGACCACGCCACCGTGTTCACCGAGGAGGGGGAGTGGTACGTCTGCGTGCACACCGTCTGCAAGCACCTTCAGGACGACCACCGCTGCGGCATTTATGAAACGCGGCCGCAGATCTGCCGCGAGTACACCACGGACGACTGCGAGTACGAGGACGACTGGGTCTACGACCAGTATTTCGAGACGGCCGAGCAGGTCGAGGAATACATGGAGGCTGTGCTCGGCCCCGGCGGCGAGCGGCTGGGCGACGGCCGTCG
>JBJTPO010000328.1:0-2062 GCA_046075145.1 Planctomycetota bacterium | reverse complement strand
AGTTGGCCGTTGAAGCCGAAGGCGAACCACTTCCGCTTCTGGAGGTGCGGCCGCTCGAGCGGCTGGGCGTAGCCGCGGTCCTCGGCCCCGCAGGTGGCGTAGCGGACGTGGCCGATCGCGGCTCGGCCCGTGTGCTGCTCCATCAGGCTCTCGTACTTGCCCCGATGGCTCATCCGGAACACCTCGCTGACGCTCCCCACCTCCTTGTACGTGGCCAGGAGCTGGCTGCGATGCGGATGCCAGGCGGTCATCCCGGCGGAAAGCTGGCCCCGGTTTTGGATGTCGAGGAGCATCCGGGGGATCAGCCGGGCGGCCTCTTCCTGTCCCTGGACAGGGCAGAGCGGGCTCGTTTCGGGGCCCGGCAGGTGGTAGACGGCGGCGAGGCCGCACTCGTGACGCAGGTCGCTCATGGATCTCTTTCAGTCCGGCGCTGGGCGGTGCCCGCCGAACCTTCGCGAGTGTATCGCCGGCGGCGGATCATGGATACCATACCGAGGTCTCGTGCGAGTCTCGTCCCCATTCGGGTCCTACCGCGGGAGGAACCCGGCGCCGGCCAATGAGCGACCAGTTTCGTCAGCAGATCGCGGCCACCGCCAGCCTGATCGTCGTCAAGGTGGGCTCGCGCGTCCTCACCGGCGGCGACGGCCTTCTCGACGCCGGTCGCATCGAGTCGCTCGGCCGGCAGATCGCCGCCGTCGGTCGGTCCGGCCGGCAGGTGGTGCTCGTCAGTTCCGGCGCCGTGGCGGCCGGGATGGGGCGGTTGGGGCTGGACAGGCGGCCCACGGAACTGGCCCATCTGCAGGCGGTGGCGGCCGTCGGCCAGAGCTGCCTGATCGAGGCCTGGGAGCGATCCCTCCGGGGCCATGGCCGGCATGTCGCCCAGGTGCTGCTCGTGGCCGAGGACCTTTCGGATCGGGCCCGGCACCTCAACATCCGCAACACCCTGCGAACGATCCTCGAGTATGGCGCCGTGCCGGTGATCAACGAGAACGACACCGTAAGCACGGAGGAGCTCCGCACCAGCTTCGGCGACAACGACCAGCTGGCGGCGCGGGTCGCATCGCTGCTCGGCGCCAACCTGCTCGTGCTGCTCTCGGACGTGGCGGGACTGTTCGACCGCCACCCGGAGGAGCCGGGCGCCACGGTCATCGCCCGCGTGGACCGGATCGACGGCGCCATCGAGGCGCTGGCCCGCGACCGGCCGGGCGGGCTCTCCAAAGGGGGCATGGCCAGCAAGCTCGCCGCCGCGGACATCGTCACCGAGGTCGGCGGCCACTGCGTGATCGCGGCGGGCCGCGAGGAGGGGGCCTTCGAGCGGATCTGCCGGGGCGATCCCGTCGGCACGCTCTTCGTTGGCCGCGACACGCCCGTCTCGGCCTGGAAGAGGTGGCTCGGCTGGTCGGCCGAGGCCCGGGGCGCGCTCGTGGTCGATGCCGGTGCCCGGGAGGCGATCGTGACCGGGGGCCGCAGCCTCCTGGCCGCCGGAATCACCGGCCTCGACGGGGAGTTCTCGGCCGGCGACGTGGTCACGATCGCCTGCGCAGGCACCCCCCCCTTCGCCCGTGGCCTGGTCAACTACCCTGCGGCCGAGCTCGCGCGGATCACGGGCCTGCGGACGGAGCGGATCGCCGGGGTGCTCGGTTACTGCCCGTATGACGAGGTGATCCACCGCGACAATTTGGCCGTCCTCGCCCGACCCTGACCGAGCCGACCGCGTCGGCATCCGGCCCTCCCCCACCCCATGCTCATCGAAGTCGTCGTCATCCTCGCGCTTGTGCTCGCCAACGGGATCTTCTCCGGGGCGGAAATGGCGATCGTCGCCAGCCGCCGCGGCCGGCTGCGGACCATGGCCGACGCCGGAGACGCCGCCGCGAAAGCCGCGCTCGACCTGGCCTCGAATCCGGACCGCTTCCTGCCGACGGTGCAGGTGGGCGTGACCCTCGTCGGCACGCTGGCGGCGGCCTACGGCGGCGAGCGGATCGTCGATGCGTTGGCCGCCTGGTTGGCCGCGACCTGGCCCGCTCTGGCGGGCGTGGCACATCCCGCCGCCCTCGCCGCCTTC
>JBJTPO010000327.1:0-3397 GCA_046075145.1 Planctomycetota bacterium | reverse complement strand
CTCGTGCCGGTGGCGGCCTACTGCGACAAGGAGTATGGCGTGGGGGGCTACTTCGTGGGCGTGCCCGTGATCCTCGGCAGCGGCGGTGTGGAGCGGGTGATCCAGCTCGACCTCCTGCCCGACGAGCGGGCCGGCCTCGACAAGAGCGTCGCGGCGGTCAAGGAACTCGTGGCCTCGATGGATCGGCTCACGGCCACGGCCTGACCGGCCGGTTGCGCAGGCTCGGGGTCGCCCGTGCCATCTCGCCGGACGCCGGGTGACATGGGCTCGGGGCTGCGGGACCCTGTCGTCCGGGCGTTCGCTGCGGCCATCATGGCCTCCGCTCACTCCATGCTGGCCGCGCTTCGGCATCCTGCCTGCGCTTGCCATCAAGGCCGGCTCCAGGAGCCCGCAACCCCTCGCGGCCAAACGTTGGCCGTGGCAAGGCATCGATTCGTCTGCACGAATGCAGCGTGCCGCACCGCGCACGAGCACGGCCGCCCGGAGGTGCGGCCGGCGGCCGCGGCCGAAGGCCGGAGGGCCGCGAAGGCTGCAGGGGGCAGGGATGCACCTGCAGCCGTAAAGCCAGCCCCTCCTTCTGCCCCGTTTCCCCGGCTTGCCGAGACCGCCGTGGCGAGCCTGCGTTGCCGTTGTTTCGCGGCGGCGGGTTCCGCTACAACCCGCCGTCCCGTTCCCGCAGCCCCGTGGAGACATCGCCATGCGCCGCAGGCCCCCGATCGAGGCCGCAGCCCGGCCCCGCCGCACCACCGCGACGGGCCGCGGGCCGCGAGCCGACTGGACGGGCGATGCCCGGGTCTTCGTGCCGCAGGGCTACGAGCCCGGCTACGACTATCCACTGGTCGTCTGGCTCCCCGACCCCGGCCGCCGGTTCGATCTCGGCCGGGCCATGATCCGGCTCAGCCTGCGGAACTACGTCGCCGTGCAGCCGGCCCGGAGCGGCGCTGCGATGTGGCGGGCGATCGACCGCGTGCAAGACCGGCTCTCGGTCCATTCGCGCCGGATCTGGCTGGTCGGCCACGACGCCGGCGGCACCGAGGCCTTCCGCACGGCCTGCCAGCAACCCGACGCCTTCGCCGGCGCCGTCTCGCTCGGCGGCCCGTTTCCGCTCGACGAGCCCGTGTTCGCCCGGCTCGCGGAAGTGCGCCGGCTGCCGCTCCTGCTCTGCTGCCGCGCCGCCGCCGTCAAGGCCGACGCCGCTCGATTCGATCGCACGCTGCGGCTGTTTCACGCGGCCGGCGGCACGCTCGCGGTCCGCATCTATCAGCGGGGCGGCGAGCTCTCGCGGGCCACGCTCGGCGACGTCAACCGTTGGCTCATGGACGAGACCTGCGGCGCGACGGCCCACCTCCAGCCTCACGGGGCCGCCTGACGGCCGCCGCCGACGTTCGAGCCTCAACGCTTCCCAGCCTTCACGCTGTCACGCACTCACGGGAAAGGATTCCCATGCCGCGTCCCTCCCGCCATCGGCGGATCGCCGACGAACCGCACCTCCTGCCGCTCCGCACCGCGGCCACCGGCAGGCCGCTGACCGACCTGCTCGCGCCGCTGGTCGCCGCGATCGCCGCCGAGCGGCATGACCGCGGCCTGCCCCCGGTCGACGTCACGCTCGACACCGCCGCCGGCCTGGTCACGGCCGCCGAGGCCGGACCGCTCGGCGACCTGCTGCGGTCGCTCATGGAGCAGGCCTGCCAGTCCGCCGCGGCCGCGCCGCCCCGTCTCCGCGAGGTGGTGGTGACGAGCGTCGTCGGTCCCGCCGGCTTCGAGATCGAGGTGGCCGACTCGGGGCCCGAGCCCGCGTCCGGGCGACGCAGTTTCGGATCGGTCGTTCGCCCGCTCGCCGAACGGCTCGGCGGCACGCTCGACTGCCGCGGCTGCCCCGAAGGCGGGACCGCCGTCACGCTCCACCTGCCTCGCCGCGGCCAGCAACGCCAGGCCGCCTGATCGCCCAGGCCCGACCTCAACCACCTCGAATCCCGGCACGCCGATGCACCATCATGACGACGACGCCCCCCGGCGCGGCAGGCCACGGGTCACCCCCGCGCAGATCGTGGGAATCGGCCTCGTCGCCGCCAGCCTCGCCTGGGCCGCGTGGCTCCTCCGCGACCGGCCGATCAGCGAGGAGGTCGAGCTTCTTCCGGGCACCGTGCTGCCCTCGTCGGAACTCGCGATCGTCGAGGCGGCCTTTGACCGCGCCCAGCTCACCGGCCACCGCACCGAGGCGGGCCGCGTCTGGGTGTCGCGGCCGCGGCAGAGCGCCTACATGCGGGCCCTGGTCGATGCCGAGGCGTTGCCCCGCGAGTTCGGCAGCAGCCTGCGGCGGGCCCTGGAAAACAACAGCCCGTGGCAGAGCCGCGCCGTGCAGGCGGAGATGCTCCGCGTCGCGGTGCAGGAGGAGTTGGCCCACGTGATCTGCTCGATGCCCGGCATCGAACGGGCCGCCGTGCTCTATGCGGGCGACGATCAGACCGCGGCCCGCGGCATGGCGACGGCCCCACGCCCGACCGCGAGCGTCAACGTCCGGACCCAGTCCGGGGTCGAACTCGAGCCGGCCCGCGTGCAGGCGATCCGCGTTCTCGTCGCCGCGTCGATCGCCGGCCTGGAGGCGGAGCGGGTCGCCGTCACCGACCTGCGGAGTGGCCGCGTCTTCGCGGGCCCGCTCACGGCCGATCCGGCGGGAGACGGCGTGGCGGCGGCCGATCCGGCGCTCGCGCGGCGGATCGTCCACGAGCGGCACCTGGCCGGGAAGCTTCGTCAGGGCCTGGCCTTCGTCGAGGGGTCGATCGTCGATGTCACCGTCACCTTCCAGGCACCGGCGCCGCCGCGACTGCCTGCCGCCGCTCCATCGCCGACGTCCCAGCGGATCGCCGATGCCAACGCGCCGGCCGAGGTCGGCGACGTCGCCGCAGGCGACCACGCCTTCGTCGACCTCCCCGACGAGCCGTCGCCCGAGGCGACCGAGGGCTTTCCCGCCACGATCCTCGTGTCGCTCGCCGTCCCCGAGCCCTTCTACGCCGCCGCCCGCAGCCAGGCCGGTTCGGCCGCCGATCCCGAGGCCGTCGATCTGGCCACCGAGGAGCGGCTGCGGGACCACGTGCTCGGCCTGCTCCCGCCCACGACGAGAGCCGACGGCCGTCAGGTCCTGATGACGCGATTTGCGGTCGGCGAGACGCAGTCCGCGGCCGGCCAGCCGCGGCGGCTCGGGGATCGGTCGGCGGCCGCGGCGACCGATGGCCCCGGCCGCGACGCGGGCGAGGTGGTGTCGCTCGAGGCGGCGTGGCGGGCGATCCTCGCCGGACGCGCCGAGGACGTTCCCCGCGAGGTGTGGCTCGGCGTGATCGCCGTCGCCGCCGGCCTCCTCGGCTGGCTGGTGCTGCGGCCGCAGCGAAGCTCGTCCCGG
>JBJTPO010000326.1:0-5519 GCA_046075145.1 Planctomycetota bacterium | reverse complement strand
GCCGCGGCCAGCGCCGAGCGGATCTTCGAGATCCTCGACTGCGTGCCGACGGTCGCCGAGCCTGCGCGGCCGGTGGATCCGGGGCGGCTCCGGGGGCGGATCGAGATCGACGGCGTCCGATTCCGCTACGGAGCCCGTGAGGTGCTGCACGGCATCGACCTGGTGATCGAGCCGGGCGAGATGATCGGCCTCGTGGGTGCCAGCGGGTCGGGCAAGTCGACCCTGGCGAACCTCGTCTGCCGGTTTCAGGATCCATCGGCGGGAGCGATCCGGGTCGACGGCATCGACCTGCGAAACCTTTCGATTCCGGCCTACCGGGCCAACCTCGGCGTCGTGCTCCAAGAGCCGTTTCTGTTCTTCGGCACGGTCGCCGAGAACATCGCCTACGGGCGGCCCGATGCCTCGCGGGAGGAGATCGTGGCGGCGGCCCGGGCGGCCGGCGCGCACGAGTTCATCCTCCGGCTGCCCGCAGCCTACGATTCAAAGGTGGGCGAGCGGGGGAGTGCCCTTTCCGGCGGCGAGCGGCAGCGAATCTCGATCGCCCGGGCGCTCCTGGTTGATCCCCGGATCCTGATCCTCGACGAGGCCACCTCCGCGGTGGATCCCGAGACCGAGGCGGTGATCCAGGCGGCGATCGACCGGCTGGTGACGGGCCGGACGACGATCGCGATCGCCCATCGGTTGTCGACCCTCAGGCGGGCCGATCGGATCGTGGTGCTCGAACAGGGCAGGGTGGTCGAGGTCGGCACGCATGACGAACTGCTGGCGGCCGACGGCGTCTATGCGCGGCTCCACCGGGCGCAGCAGAAGGCCGCCGCAGCCTCGGAGGAGATCGTGGCATGAGCGCGGTGCAGGTCGCCGCCGGCTGGCGGCTCGAGCGGCGGGCCGACGGCGGCGTCGACTTCGTGGCGGCCGACGGTAAGCGGCACCCCGACGTGGACGTCCGCCGGGGCTTCCCCTTCTCGGCGCCGGAAGGCGGTGTGGCTGTGCTCGCGGCCGGGGGCGCCGAGCTTGTCTGGATCGATTCGTTCGCCGACTGTGATCCGCCGCTGGCGGCGATCCTCGAGGCGATCCTGGCGGAGCGGGAGTTCATGCCACGGGTCGAGCGGATCACGTCGGTCACGGAGGGACGGCCGATGGAATGGAACGTGATCACCGACCGGGGGCCGCATCGCTTCAGCGTCGCGCATCCAGACGACGTGTCTCGCCAGCCCGACGGCGGCGTGATCCTCACCGACACCGACGGCATCCGCTATCGCATCCCGCCGGCCGCAGCCTTGGATCCGCGGAGCCACCGGCTGCTCGAACGCGGCCTGTGAGCCCGGCGTCGCGGACCGGCCGGCCGAAGCGTGCTGCGGCCCAACCGGCCGATCCATCCCAGCTTCACGGGCAGGGTTTGCCCCGCTCGTAAGATGGACCGGTTGCACGGCTCGTGACGGATCGGGGGCCTTCTGGCCGTTGAAAAAAGGCCATTTTTTCTCAACCATCCGCTTGCGGGCTGCGTCCATCGGATTACCCTCCAAGGGTCGCTCTTTCAGGAGACCATCGATGACCCGCTCGACGCCTTCCCGTCCGTTCACCGGTTGCCGGTTGTCCACCGGCGCGCTCGCCCTGGTCGCCCTCTCGGCCGGTGTTCCGCTCGCCGCCCGTGGCCAGTGCGACTGCGGCATGCCCGTCGCCGCTCCGGCGTCGGTCCCCACGCAGACCTACCGGCTCGACTACCAGACCTTGTACGACGAGCGGCAGATGACGGCCTACCGCGTCGAGCAGGAGACCGTCTTCGACACCCAGACCTACACCGTGCAAAAGCCGGTCTGGGAGACGCAGACGCAGGAACGCCGCTACACCGTCCAGCGTCCGGTCTGGGAGACGCAGACCCGCGAGGAGCGGCAGACGGTCATGAAGCCGGTCTGGGAGACCGTCGTCGAGGACCGCAGCTACGACGTGACCCGTGACGTCGTCGAGACGAGCACCCGTGAGGAGCAGTACACCGTGATGAAGCCGGTGTACGAGACGGTGATGCAGCAGCAGGTCCAGACCGTGCGCCGGCCGGTCTACGAGACGAGCGAGCGGGAGCAGAGCTACACCGTCGCCGAGCCCGTGACCACGATGCAGACGACCTACTCCGTCGGCAGCCAGG
Organism: Planctomycetota bacterium; assembly: GCA_046075145.1. Lineage (GTDB taxonomy): Bacteria > Planctomycetota > Planctomycetia > Pirellulales > UBA1268 > QWPN01. The sequence goes on along the minus strand of JBJTPO010000326.1, from coordinate 3,379 downwards.
CGGTCGACACCGTGACCCCGGTGGTCACGCCGGGCACGACGGCCCTGGGCTGGGCGCCGGGCGGATGGGCGGTCGATCCGTTCACCGGGCTCGCCGTCTGGCAGCGGGGTGGCTACGCCTGGACGATGACCCCGGGCACGGTCGTGAACCAGGTCAATCGCACCTTTCAGCCGGTCTACACGCCGGTCCAGGTGCCGCAGACCACGATGGTCAACCGCGTGGTCACGCAGAAGGTGCCGGTCCAGACCGTCCGCTACGTCGACGAGCAGGTGGTCCAGCAGGTGCCCGTCCAGACGATGAAGATGGTCGCCGAGACGGCCGTCCGCCAGGTGCCGGTCCAGACCGTCCGCAAGGTGGTCGAGCGGATCGACAACAAGGTGCCAGTGCAGGTCTGCCGGATGGTGCCCGAGGAGCAGGTTCGCCAGGTGCCCGTCCAGGTCATGAAGGTCGTCACCGAGGAGCGGGTCGAGCCCGTCCAGGTCCAGGTGATGAAGTACGTGGCCGAGGAGCGGACGGTGCAGGTGCCGCGGGTCGTCGAGAAGAAGACGCCATACACCTACACGGTGCGGATGCCGCGGACGGTCGTCACCAAGGTGCCGCTCGATCCATGCGGCAACCCGCTGCCGGTTCAGCCCTCCGCCGTTGCCCCCTCGGCTGCCGCCCGCCCCGCTGTCGCTCCCGCGACGGCCCCGGCCCCGGCCCTTGCGGCCCAGGATGCGTCCAATCCGGTCAAGACCTTCAGCGACCGTCCGGCGGATGACGCCGCCAAGAGGGAGAGCGGCTGGGGCGCTTCGAAACTGCCGCACGTCGATCCCTCCGCGGCCCCGGCCGACGGGGCCGTGCGGGCGGAGCGACCGGCTGCCGACGCCACGCCGGCCGAGGCGATCCCGTCGCCGGCACCCCGCGCCGAGACGGCCGAGCCGACCGTGGCTCCGGTCGGGCCGAACGTGGAGCCTGCGCCGCCGGCCCACGACCAGCGGGACGTGCCGGCCACCGGCACAAGCGGCCGTCCGCTGCTGCGGCAGCTCCACTCCGGGCAGACAACCTGAGCGACCGGTTTGGCTCGGTCGCTCGGGTGGGCCATGCGGTCGGCGATCCGCTGCGGTAGACTCCGCCTCCGCGTGCGATCACGACCCCGTGCTCCCGAGGCCCGTCCGATGCCATTCGCCGTCCGTTCGTTGCTCGCCGCGGTGCTGTTCCACGCCGCCTGGTCGTCTTCCGGCTCGGCCGCCGAGCCTCCCCATCGCGGTCTGATCGTCGATGGCCAGAACAACCACGGCTGTTGGCCCACGACGACGCCGATGATGCGAAAGTATCTCGAGGACACCGGGCTGTTCCGGGTCGACGTCGTGACCCATGCCCCCGAGGGCGAGGATCCCGCCTTCCAGCCCGCCTTCGCCGACTACGACGTCGTGGTGAGCAACTTCGGTCACGGCGCGGCCGAGTGGCCGGCGGCGACGAAGGCCGCGTTCGAGGCCTACGTCCGCGAGGGTGGCGGATTCGTGGCGGTGCATGCCGCCGACAACTCCTTTCCCAAGTGGCCCGCCTACAACGAGATGATCGGGCTCGGCGGCTGGGGTGGCCGCAACGAGTCGAACGGCCCGTATGTCTACTTCGACGAGGCCGGCAAACTCGTCCGCGACACCACGCCCGGCCCGGGCGGAAGCCACGGCCCGCAGCACGAGTTTCCGATCGTCGTCCGCGACGGTGATCATCCGGTCACCAGGGGCATGCCCGCCAGCTGGATGCACGCCAAGGACGAACTCTATGACAGTCTGCGCGGGCCCGCCGAGAACATGGCCGTGCTCGCCACGGCCTGGTCGCCCACGACCAAGCGGCACGAGCCGATGATCATGACCATCGACTATGGCAAGGGCCGCGTGTTTCACACCCCGATGGGCCACGAGACCTATTCCATGGAGTGTGCGGGCTTCATCACGACCTTCCAGCGGGGCTGCGAGTGGGCCGCCACCGGGAAGGTCACGCAGGAGCTGCCCAAGGACTTTCCAGGCGAGGCGCCGGCGAGCCGGCCCTTCGCGCGGTAGGTCGGGCAGACGGGTCGCCGTCCCACGGCGAACGACATCATGGAGCAGGGAGGCCGGCAGGCATCATGACGCAGCAGGTCACGGAAGACCCCCCGAGCGTCGCTCCCGGAACAGACCCCGGCGAAGCGGGCGATTCACCCGGGGTGCGGCGGCGCTACTCGGCGGCGATGATCGCGGACGTGCTGGCCGTGCCCCCGGCCGCGATCCGCCACTGGATCCGCGTCGGGCTGCTCCACGTGGCGGAGCGGGTCGGCTCGCTCGAGTGGCTCGATTTCGGGCAGCTCGTGGTTGGCCGGCATCTGGCCGGCCTGCTGGCGGCTGGGCTCTCCTTGCGGGAGATCGACGCCAAGCTCGCCGACCTGGCGCCGGGTGGGGGCCGCGCGGCCGCCGGTGCGGTCGACCGGATCGTGGCGGATGGCCGGCGGCTCTCGATCGCGGACCGGGGCCGGCTGCTCGGCGCAGGCGGCCAGCTCCAGTTGCCCTTCTACGCCGACTCGCTTGCGACCGGCCGGCGATGGCCCGAGGACGACGAGCCCGCGGTGGTCGGGCTGGCTGCTTCGCTGCGGTCGGTCGACAACGAGTCCGAGGACGGGCCGTTGCCGGGGGGTGACGTGGTGGCGGAGATCCTCGACCTCGCCGACGACCTCGAGGCGGCCGGCGAGTATGCCGAGGCGGCGGCGGCCCTGCGGGCGGTGCTCCAGGCCCAGGGGCCGACGGCCCCGGTGATGTTCATGCTCGCCGAACTGCTCTACCGGGCCGGCGACCTGACCGCGGCCCGCGAGCGCTACTACGCCGCAATCGAGATCGACCCCGAGCATCTCCAGGCCCGCACCAGCCTCGGGTGCGTGCTCGGTGAACTCGGGGAGACGGAGCTCGCCCTGGCGGCGCTCGAGGGCGTGCTACGTCAGGAGCCCGACTACGCCGACGCCCACTGGCACGTGGCCGGAGTGTTCGCGAGCCTGGGCCGACCGGCCGACTGCCGCCGCCACCTGCGGCGGTTCCTCGCGCTCGCCCCGCAGAGCCCCTGGGCCAACCTCGCCCGGCAGCGACTCACCGACCAGGCTCCACCGTCGGGCGATCAGTAGCCGTTCCAGGGCCCGCGGACCGCGTTCACGCCAAACTGCACGGTGTCGCTCGGCTGATTGGGCGTGGGCAGGAAGCCGCCCCCGCCGCCGGCGGTCGCACCAGGGCCGGGATAGGGCCGCCGGAACTGATGGTACAGCGGCATCACGCGAGAACTGGGCACGCCCCATGAATACTGCGTCATGAACTCGGCCGTCGGCGGCACCACCAGCGCGATCGGCCGACCTTCGGCCGGGTCGTACCAGGCGCTG
>JBJTPO010000325.1:0-8802 GCA_046075145.1 Planctomycetota bacterium | reverse complement strand
GGCGCTGGCCGCGGCCACCGCGTCGCTGATCGCCACGTCGAGCCGGGGCTGGGTCGAGACCCCGCATCCACACCGCGTCGCAGCGTCGCCTTCGCCGGTCATCAGACGACGATCTCCGCAAACGAGTCGACCGGCTCATGCTCCATGATGCCGCCGGCCTCGCGGTTGCCCGGCCGGATGGCCAGGGCCGTGGCCATGCCGGCCGCGCGGGCGGCGTCGAGTTCGGCCCCGACGTCACTCACGAACAGGATCTGCCGGGGTGCGAGCCTCATGTCGGCGGCGATCTGAGTGTAGCTGGCCGCCTCCCGCTTGGGGCCGGTGGTCGTGTCGTAGTGGCCGCGGAGATAGGCCGTGAGGTCGCCCGCGGCCGTGTGTCCGAAGAACAGCTTCTGGGCCTCGATCGATCCCGAGGAGTAGATCCGCACGTCGAGGCCCGAGTCGGTCCAGGCCGCGAGCGCCGGCGGCACGTCGTCGAAGACGTGGGCCACCAGCTCGCCCGACTCGAAGCCGCTCCGCCAGATCATCCCCTGAAGCTCCTTCAGCGCCGTGTCCTTCACGTCGCGGTTCATCAGGTCGATCGCTGCCAGGGCCGCGCGGGTGGGATCGGCCGCGATCGCCTCCACCGTCAGCGGCGATCCAGCGCCGGTCGTGAGCGCGGCGGCCAGGCCCATCACCCGGCCGTCGTGGCGGTGGGCCACGAGGAACTCCCCGACCCGGGCCTTGGCGTGGGCGAACAGCACGTCGTACACGAACGAGATGCTCGACGTGGTGCCCTCGACGTCGAGGAGGATGCCGCGGCCGTCGAAGACGATCACGAGCCCGCCCTTCCGGTCCCCTGGCCGGGCAGCATGCGCGGGCCCAGGCAGAGGGGCTCGTAGCCGCCGTGCACCGGTTCGGCGACGTAGTGGGGCGTCCAGCCACTCGTGTCCTGGAACAGGCGGATCGCCCGGATCCGGCGGTCGCCGCAGAGGTCGAACCAGTGGCGGGTGCCCATGGGCACGCTGATCAGGTCGCCGGCATGCACCTCGATCCCGAACACGGGCCGATCGCCCGGATTGATGTGGAACACGCCGCTCCCCTGGAGGATGAAGCGGATCTCGTCCTCGGTGTGGGTGTGTTCCACGCTGAACTTCGCGAGCATGGCGTCGAGCCCGGGCGTGTCGGGGTAGACGTCGATCACGTCGGCCGTGACGAAGCCGCCCCGCGCCTTGAGTTCGTCGATCTCCGGCGCGTAGGCGGAGAGGATCTCGGCCGCAGGGGCGGCAGGGTTGACGCGATCCTCGAGCGGCCAGACCTCGTAGTGCAGCCCGTGGGCGGCGAGAAATCCCTTGATCCCGGTTGCATCCGTGATCCGCCGGGCTTCGGCGGGCACCGTGACGATGGCCATGGAACGAGTCTCCGCGTGAGGAACCGGCCTGGTTGTGGCTACTGCTGTTGCTGCGGCTGCCGGGGCGTGGCCCCGGCGGCGGGAAGCGTGCGGGCTCGTGCCACGCACTCGAACAAGAACTCGTAGATTTCGATGTGCCGGCGGGCCTCGGCGAGGTCGCGGCCCCAGGTGTAGAGCCCGTGCCGGGCGATGAGGAACCCGTGCAGCGGCGGCCGGCCCGGGGCGGCGAAGTCGAGGCCCGCGAACCGCTCGCGAATCCGGGCCGACAGCTCCCGCATGTCCTGGGTGTTGGCGAAGATCGGCACGTCCTCGTGGGTGTCGTGCGTCGTGATGCCCTCGAGCCCCTTGAGCATCTCATAGCCCGCGATCCGCAGCGTGCCCACCGCAGCCCCCGCCGGCAGGTCGGCCCCGGAGAGGATGGTGCCCCAGGGAGAATGGGTGTGGAGCACCGCGCCCACGGTGGGCACCAGCTCCGCGATCGTGCAGTGGAGGAGCGTCTCGGCGGAGCTGCGGCGGTCGGAGCCGTCGATCACGCGGCCCTGGGCGTCGACCCGCACGAAGTCGTCGCGGCCGAGTGCCGACTTGTCCTTGCCGCTCGCCGTAACGATCAGCTCGAGCGGTTCGCGGCCAGAAATCACGCTGTAGTTGCTGCTGGTGCCGAGCGACCAGCCCCGGCCGTGGAACTCGCGGCCGATCGCCCGCAGGGCGTCGATCGCGTCGGCCGCCAGCGATGCGGTTAGGGGTGTCATTCCCGGAATCTACGCAGGGCAGGCGGGACCCGCAACGACCGTCAGAGGTACGGGGAAAAGAGCCGGGCGATGCCGTCGCGGAGCCTGACCGGCAGGCTGCGGGCATCGACCTCGGCCAGCGTCTTGCGTCGGCTGCGGGCGATCACGGCGGCGATCCGGCGGTCGAGCCTCCCGGCGAGATCGCGGTCGTAGGTCTCGACGTTGAACTCGAAGTTGAGCCGCAGCGAGCGGTCGTCCCAATTGCCGCTGCCAAACATGGCCCAGGCGGCGTCGACCACCATCAGCTTCGTGTGGTCGAACGGCGGCGGCGACATCCACACGTTGCAGCCCCGCCCGAGCACCTGCCAGAGGAGCGCCGTCGAGGCCCAGCCGACGAGGGCCAGGTTGTTCTGCTCGGGCATCACGATGTCCACCTGCACGCCCCTGGCGGCGGCCACGTCGAGCGCCTGGCAGATCGCGTCATCGGGCAGGAAGTACGGCGTCATGATCCGCACCGACCGCTGGGCGGCCGTCAGGGCGCCCACCAGCACGAGTTTGATCCGGCCGATGTCGGAGTCGTCGGGGCCGAAGCGGATCCCGCGGGCGAGGACCGAGCCGGCCGCCGCGAGCCCGGGGGTCCAGGCCGCGCCGGCCAGCGTCTCCTCGGCTGCGAAGGCCCAGTCCTCCGTGAACACCTCCAGCAGGTGTGCCACCGCCGGCCCGCGGAGGCGGAAGTGCATGTCGTGGACGGGGTGCTGCGGGTGGTGAGCCAGCCAGCAGCCGTCGCGGATGTTGAGGCCGCCGGTGAAGCCGATGGTGCCGTCCACCACCATGATCTTTCGGTGGTTGCGGAGGTTCGCGTAGGGAAAGTAGATCGGCACGCTCGTGGGCAGGAACCGCTCCACCCGCACACCCTTGGCGGCGAGTACGCCGACGATCGAGGGGATGGTGTAGCTCGAGCCGATGCCGTCGATCAGCACCCGCACCTGCACGCCCCGCGCGGCCGCCGCGGACAGGGCGTCGGCGAACTGCCGGCCGGTGGGATCATTGTCGAAGATGTAGCTGGCCAGGCCGATGCTGCGGCGGGCGGCGTGAATCGCTTCGAGCATCAGGGGGTAGGCCTCGTCGCCGCCGATCAACGGCTCGATCAGGTTGCCGTCCAACAGCGGCCGGTCCGTGATCCGGCCCACGAGCGTCGCGAGTGACCGCAGGGGCGCCCGATCGGGCCCGATCGCCTCGGCCAGCCGGTCCGCTCCCGGGATTGCGGCCCTGTTGGCGAGGGCGGCCCGCGTCACACCGGCCCGCAGCTTGGTGGCCCGCGAGCGAATCCGGTTGACCCCCAGCAGGAAGTAGGCCAGTGCCCCGAAGACCGGAGAGAGCCAGATCAGGCCCACCCAGCCGATGGTCGAGCGGGTGTCGCGCTTCACGAGGATGGCATGGGCCGAGGCGAGAACCGAGATCGCCACCACGCCCCAGGCCACGAGGTGGGGCCAGAGGAAGAGCCACCACTCCCACGCTGCTCGGATCGACGCGTCCATGGGTCAGAGGCTAGCAGACCGGGGGCCAGCCCTGACGCCGCAGGTGGCGTCCACAGGCCCCTCGCCGGGGGTGGGGCAAATCGCCCCAGGCCAGCGCTGGGGTGGGGCGAATCGCCCCACCGAATCTCGATGAGACCGGTGTGATTAGCCCCATCAGCGCAGAGACGCCTGGTGGAATCCGGGAACTTTGTCGCCTCCTAAGTCCTTTGCCTTCAGGGACTTCACGCATCGTGGCCGCACCATCTGCACAGGCGTTCGGTTCGTGGCACACAGCTTGCTCTCTCCACCCTCGTCGGACAGGGTCATCAGGTCCTATCCGGCACGGGTCTGGCGACCCGTCCCACCCTGGTCACGAAGGAGTCCGAAGCATGAATGCGTCCCGAATCACGATTGTTGCCGCGGTTGTGTCCGCGTTCGCGGCTGGTGCGACGGGACGGGCGGAGGGCTTGGAGACGGTTCTGCTCGGTCATGGCGGCTGGGAGGAGTTCGCCGGCGGCTCGGCGGGTGGCTCATTCGCCTGGGCGGGCGAGGACGAAACCCTGATCAACGTGGCGACGTCGCTGGGCGCACCGCTGCTAGCCGGAGACTTCGACACCGATGCGATTGACGTCGCGTTTCTCACCGCCATACCGGCTCCCGAGCCCCCGGCCCTCGTGCTCGCGGGAATGGCCTTCGGCGGCTTGCTCTGCGGCCGGTCGCTCCTGATGTCGCGACGTGCCCGGAGCGAATCGGCCGCTGTCCCCGAGGATGGGCATGGCTGACCAAGCCTTCCTCTGCGAGGAGTACCAATCATGAGTCATTTCGCTCACCAGGAAGTGCGGGGTTCGGCCCGAGCGGTCGCGCCGGTCAGCCGGTCGTTGACCGTCACCGATCTCTGCTTCTGCCTCGTTCCAATCGGGTTGTTTCTTTCGATCGTGTCGCTCGTCTGACTTTTCTCTTCTCAACTTCTCTCGTCGCGGATGGTCTCTCAGGAGTCATGCCATGGTGAACAAGGCCACATGGAACGCTGATTCGGTCGAGCGCACGACGCCCAACGTCGTCGTCGTGGATCCGCAGTTCGACGCCTACCGCGAGTTGGCGGCCAGCGCCCGTGCGGGCCGCATCGACCTCCATTTCCGCTCCAGCGGCTCGCAGGCCATGAGGCTCGCCAGCCACCTCGACATCGACGCCTGGTTGGTCGCGGCCGAACTCGACGACATGTCGGGCCACGACTTCGTCGAACTGCTGGGCGCCGTCCGCGGCGACGCCAAGGTGGCGATGATCGGCTCGGGCCTCGCCTTCAGCCGATCCGCCAGCGAGGTGGGGGCCGACACGGTGGTGAGTGAGCCGATCTCCGTCGCCGACCTCGAGGAGTTGCTGGGCCTGCCCGCCGAAGAGCGGAATCGCCGGCTCGCCGCCAAGGGCTTTGCGGGCACGTGGGCCGCCCTCCCGGTGAGCGTCGGTGCGGCCGTGGTGGCGCTGGCCGTGCTGATGATCGGCTAAAGGGTCGGGCCGAGGGTTACCCTCGCCCGCGCCGGGCGGTCGCCTCACCACACGTTTGGCACGAAGTCGCCGCCGCGGCACCGCCTGAGATGGGCGAGCGCCGCCGTCTGGCCCGTCGTTTCCAGGGCGTCGCGGTAGACGGGGTCGTGAAACCCCTCGATGTCGATGCTGCCCCGCCAGCCGGCGTCCCGCAGCACGCTGATCAGGTCGGTCCAGTTGGTGTCGCCGAAGCCTGGAGTGCGGTGCTGCACCCAGGGCACGCCGCCGCGGAGACCGTGCTCCCGGATCACCTCCCAGCGGACGGTGGCATCCTTGCCGTGGATGTGCCAGATCCGGGATGCGTACTTCCGCAGCTGCGGCAGCGGGTCGACGAGGCTGACGAGCTGATGGCACGGCTCCCACTCCAGACCGATCGCGGGGCTCTCGACGGCGGCGAAGATCGCGTCCCAGGCGCGGGCCGCGTGGGCGATGTTCCAGTCGCCGCTCTCCCACGTGCCCCGCTTGTCGCAGTTCTCGAACGCCAGCCGCACGCCCCGGTCCTCCGCGCGGCGGGCCAGAGGCCCGAAGACCTCGGCGAACCGCGGCAGCGACTCGGGCACCGGCCGCCCGGGAATCCGCCCGGTGAACCCGGCCACCAGCTCGCAGCCGAACCGGGCCGCCGAGTCGATCAGTCGCTCCCAGTCGGCCACCGTCTCGGGGCTCACGAGCGGATTGCCGTAGACGCCGAGGCAGCTGATCCGCCGCGGCACGCCATCGCCGGGCTCATGGGCGTCGAGCACGGCTCGGACGCCGGTGGCCAGCCGGTCGAGGTCGAAGCTTCCCACCGACCGGCCGAAGCTCAGCTGGAAACTCTCGAACCCAAGGGGCAGCAGCCGACCGATCACGGCGGCGGTCTGATCGTGGGCCGGCACGACCGTGCCGATGCGGATGTCGTCGTGGGCGGTCATGGGCTGGATTGTAGCGGCGTACAATCGGCGGAGGTTTCCATGGTTCGCCGGGATGGACGGGTGACGGCATGCGGCTCCTGACCTGGAACATCCACAAGGGCATCGGCGGCCGCGATCGGCGGTATGCACTGGACCGGATCATCGCCTGCATCGAGGCTGAGAACCCCGACCTGATCTGCCTGCAGGAGGTCGATCGGCTCGTCCACCGCAGCCGCCACGACGACCAGCCGCGGCTCCTGGCCCGCTACTTCCGCTGCCATTTCGTCTTTCAGCCCACCGTCCGCGTCGGCGGCGGCGGCTACGGCAACCTGGTCCTCTCCCGCTGGCCCGTGGCCAGCCGCCACCGGATCTCGCTCCGCCACAAAACCCGCAAGCCCCGTGGCGCGCAACTGCTCCTGGTCGAGTCCCCCGAGGGCACGCTCCACCTCGTGCACACCCACCTCGGTCTGGCCGAGCGGGAGCGGCAGGCGCAGGTGGAGCGGCTCCTGGGCCACATGCTGTTTCGCTCGGCCGATCCTCACCCCACGCTCGTGGTGGGCGACTTCAACGACTGGCGGGATTCGCTCGGAAGGGAGCGGTTCCAGACCTTCGGCTTCCGGCAGGTCACGAGCCCCGCGTCTCGGTTTCGCACGTTTCCGGCCTGGCTCGCGCTGGGGGCGCTCGACAAGGTGTTCGTTCGGGGCGGAATCGAGGTCCGCCATGCCCGCGTGGTCCGCACGAGCCTGGCGAAAACGGCCAGCGACCACCTGCCTGTGGTGGTCGATTTCCACCTCACGTGACGCCGGCTGGTATGGATCGCGTCATCCCACACGTCCCCCACTATCCCGCCCACCACTCCCACGATCCCGCCAGGGCCTCGTGGGCGGCGGTGATCGTGGCGGCGATGTCGGCGTCGGTGAGCGCGGCCGAGATGAAGAGCGCCTCGTATTGACTGCAAGGGAGATACACGCCGCGGTCGATCATCGCCCAGAAGAAGGCTGCGTAGCGGCCCTTGTCGCTCTTGGATGCCGTCCGCCAGCCGCGCACCGGCACCGGCTCCGGCCCCTGCTGGAAGAACATCGTCATCATGCTACCCACCCGCGCCACCCAAACGGGCAGCCCCGCGGCGGCGGCCGCCGCCCGGAAGCCCGCCTCGAGCGTCGCCCCATGCCGCTCGAGCACCGCGTAGGGGGGATGCTCCGCGAGTTCCTCGAGCGTGGCCGTGCCGGCGGCCACGGCGAGGGGATTGCCGGAGAGGGTCCCTGCCTGAAACACCCTGCCTGCCGGCAGCACGTGGTCCATGACGTCGGCTCGGCCGCCGTAGGCCGCCAGCGGCAGGCCGCCCCCCACGATCTTGCCGAGGATGGTGAGGTCGGGGATGACGCCCAGGATCTCCTGGGCGCCGCCGAGCGCCAGCCGGAACCCGGTCATCACCTCGTCGAAGGCGAGCAGCGAGCCATGGTGGTGCGTGAGCCGCCGCGCCGCGGCGAGAAACTCGGGCTCGGGCCGCACCAGCCCCATGTTGCCCACCACCGGCTCGAGCAGGACCGCCGCGATCGCGTCGCCCTGGTCGCGAAACACGCGTTCGAGTTCCTCGGGCTCGTTGTATTCGAGCACGATCGTATCCCGCGCCGTGCCGGCCGTGACGCCCGGCGAGTCGGGCACGCCGAGCGTGGCCGCGGAGGATCCCGCGGCGACGAGCAGGCTGTCGCCGTGGCCGTGATAATTGCCGGCGAACTTCACGATCTTGTCGCGACCGGTGAATCCTCGGGCGAGCCGCACGGCGCTCATCGCCGCCTCGGTGCCGGAGCTCGTCATCCGCACCTTTTCGATCGAGGGAACGGCGGCGATGATCCGCTCCGCGAGCCGGCTCTCGGCCTCGGTCGGGGCACCGTAGCTGGTGCCGCTGGCGAGGGCCGCCTCGATGGCGGCCACCACGCGGGGATGGCGGTGCCCGAGAATCATCGGCCCCCATGAGCCGATGTAGTCGAGATAGCGATTGCCGTCGATGTCGGTCAGCCACTGCCCCTGGGCCAGGCGGAAAAAGATGGGCTCACCGCCGACGCCGCCGAAGGCGCGGGCGGGCGAGTTGACGCCGCCGGGGATCAGACCTCGGGCGCGGATGAACGCGGCGTGGCTGGCACGGCGGCGGGGGGCGGTGGCGTCGTGGGGTGGCATCGGCAAGCGCTGGTCTCTGGGGAAATCGGGAGGGAAGCGTGCGGGCACATCATGGCTGGGCATCGGCAGCGGCTTCGAGCAGGCCACGAGCCTCGGCGACGGCTTCGGTCGCGTGCGGCCGCGTCGCGTAGATCTCGACGAGCCCTTCGAGCAGGGCCCGGCGCCGCGCCAGCAGGTCGGTCTGCTCAGGGCTGGCGGCGACCTCGGCCTGGGCGGCGAGCGTCCGAGCCTCGGCCAGCGTGGCCGCGGCCCGGCTCAGGTCCTCCTCCCGCTCGCGGGCGGCGAGCGGAGCCACCCGCGCGATCTGTCGGCGCACCAGAGCGAGCCACAGCCGCTGATCGCCCCCGGCCGGCGGATGGTCGCCGCCATGAATCGCGAGGATGGCCTCGAGCGCGGCGAGGCAGGCCAGCGGACTTTCAGCCTCGCGGGCGACCGCCGCGCGGTAGTCGCGCTCGATGGGAGCGAGCGCGGCGTCGTCGCGGGGCCGGCGTCGGACCCGGCGTTCAAGGGTATCGAGGTCGAGTTGATGCTCGAGGCCGCGGATCGTCTCGGCCCGGGTGTCG
>JBJTPO010000324.1:0-5534 GCA_046075145.1 Planctomycetota bacterium | reverse complement strand
CCCGAGGCGAAGGTGGTGAGCCACATCGCCACCGACAATCTCGCCGGCGGGCGGCAGGCGGGGGAAGCCATGATCGAGGCCCTCGCCCCGGGCGGCGGCAAGGTGCTGATCCTCGACTTCAAGCAGGCGGAGTCGTGTCTGCTGCGGGTGCAGGGATTCAAGGAGGTGATCGCGGCCCACAACGCGGCGCATCCCGACGCAGCCATCGAGATCGTGGCCGAACTGCCGGGCGACGGCCAGAAGGATCAGGGATTCCGCTGCACCGAGGATGCGCTGCAGGCCCATGCCGACCTGGCTGGCATCTTCGCGATCAACGATCCGTCGGCCCTCGGCGCGAGGGCCGCCCTGGAGAAGGCGGGCCGCGCCGAGGGGATCAAGATCGTTGGATTCGATGGTCAAATCGACGGCAAGCAGGCCATCAGGGAGGGCAAGATTCACGCCGATCCCGTCCAGTTTCCCGAGCGGATCGGGCAGCTGGCGATGGATTCGATCCTCGCCTACCTGGCCGGCGAAGACGTCCCGCCGCAACAGCTGATCCCGACGGCGCTCTACCGACAGGCCGATGGTCTGGCCGACCCGGCCCTGGGCGGTTCGCCATGACCGCCGCGGGCCGATGCCATCCGACCGCCGTCCGGCCGATGGCCCGGGGCCGGCCATGACGGCGGCGGCCCTGCTCGAGATGCGCGGAATCCGCAAATCGTTTCCGGGCGTGCACGCGCTCGAGGGCGTGGATCTCGACCTCCATGCCGGCGAGGTCTTGGCGCTCGTGGGTGAGAACGGCGCCGGGAAGAGCACGCTGATCAAGGTGCTCGGCGGGGCCGTGATGCCCGACGCGGGCACGATCCGCATCGGCGGTGAAGCGACGGCCGGAGCCGATCCCGTCGCCGCCCGCCGCGCCGGGGTGGCGATCATCTACCAGGAGTTCAACCTCGTCCCCGCGCTGTCGGTTCGCGAGAATATTTTGCTGGGGCTCGAGCGGTCGGCTGGCTTCGTGCCGGCCGGTGACGAGCGGATCCGGACGCGGGCCCTGCTCGACCTGCTCGGCCTGGCGGTCGACCCCGATGCCCCCTGCCGCACGCTCTCGGTCGCCGGCCAGCAGGTCGTGGAGATCGCCAAGGCGCTCGCCGCCGACGCCCGGATCCTCGTGATGGACGAGCCGACCGCCGCACTCTCCCAGCACGAGGTCGACGCGCTGTTTTCCGTGATCGCCAGCTTGAAGCGGCGGGGCATCGGGGTGATCTACGTCAGCCATCAGCTCGACGAGATCGAGGCGATCGCGGACCGCGTGATGGTGCTGCGGGACGGCCGCCATGTGGCGACGCGCGCCGCGCAGGACGTCTCCCGCCGGGAACTGATCGAGCTGATGGTGGGGCGGGTTTTGGAGCAGGAATTTCCGCGCCGTGAACCGAGGATCGGGCCCGCGCGGCTGGTGGTGCGAAGCCTCCGAAGGGAGCCGCAGGTTCGCGACGTGTCCTTCACCGTCGGCCGGGGGGAGATTCTCGGGCTGGCCGGCCTGGTCGGCTCCGGGCGCACCGAGACGGCCCGGCTGCTGTTCGGAGCCGACCGGCTCGCGGGCGGATCGATCGAACTCGACGGGCGGCCGCTCGCCATCCGCTGCCCCCAAGACGCCATCCGCGCCGGCATCTGCCTCTTGACGGAGGATCGCAAGACGCAGGGACTCATCCTCGGCCAGAGCGTGCTCCGGAACTTCGGCCTGCCCAACCTGGGCCGCTTCGCGTCGGCCGGCTGGATCGACGCAACCCGAGAGCGGGCGGCCTTCGCCGGTCACGCCAGCCGCATGCGGCTGCGGGACAACGCGGCCGACCGCCCGGCCGCGACGCTCTCCGGCGGCAATCAGCAGAAGGTCGTCCTGGCCAAGTGGCTCGAATCCGGCGCCGAGGTCTTCATCTTCGACGAGCCGACCCGGGGCGTGGACGTGGGGGCGAAGTTCGAGATCTACGGGCTGATGAACGACCTGGCCGCCGCCGGCAAGGCCGTGATCATGATCTCGAGCGAGCTCCCGGAGGTGCTCGGCATGGCCGACCGCATCCTGGTGATGCACGAGGGCCGGATCGCCGGCGAGATCACCGCCCCCCGGGAAGCCACGCAGGCCGATGTGCTCGCCCTGGCGATCGGTCAACCACACGACACCCAGGAACCCCGATGCCAGGAACCCCGATGACTCCCCCGCGTTTCTCCCCGCGTCGGCTCGCCGCGATCCTCGCGGACTACGGCATGCTCGCCGTGCTCGTGCTGCTGGGCGTGCTGTTCACGGCCCTGACCGTCCAGGACCAGGCGGCCTCGCCTCCGGCGGCCGCCCGGCAGGTGGCCGCCGCCGCGGAGCGGCTCGGACCGGCTGCCGGCGTGGTGGCGATCGTGGCCGGCCAGGGCGCCGACGACGCGGCCTTCGCGAGCGAACTCGAGGCGCTGCTGGCAGCCTCCGGCAGGGATGCGGTCGCCGTGAGCGGCGGCCCACCCGAGGTGCGACGGCAACTCGAGGCGCTCGCGGCAGAGCCGCGGCCCATTCAGGCGATCGCCTGCTCCCCGGCCACCTCCGCCTGGGCGATGCTCGACGACGTGCCCGCCCGCGTGCCGGCTCTGGCCGACGCGGCCGTGCTCCGGCCCAGCTCCTCCTCATGGCCGAGCTTCCTCAAGCCCGCCAACCTGCTGAACATCGCGAATCAGATCGCGGTCATCGCGATCGTCGCGATCGGCATGACGCTGGTGGTGCTTTCCGGCGGCATCGATCTCTCGGTCGGCAGCCTGATCGCGCTGTCGAGCGTGGTGACGGCCCGCCTGATCCGCGACGGCTGCGGCGGGGTCAACGCCGGAGTCGGCGGAATGCTCCTGGGCGGCTTGGGGGGGATCGCGGTCTGCGGGGCCTGCGGCCTCTTCTCGGGCCTGCTCGTGACCCTGTTTCGGATTCCACCCTTCATCGCCACGCTGGGGATGATGCTCATCGCCAGCGGCCTGGCCTACATCCTCGCGGCCGGCCAGTCGATCAACCAGGTGCCCGACGCCTTCGTCTGGCTGGGCCGCGGCGCCGACCTCGGCGGTCTGCCCAACGCCGTGGTGCTGATGGCGGTGCTCTACGGGCTCGCCCACGTGGTGATGTCGCGGACCGCCTTCGGTCGCTACGTCTACGCGATCGGCGGCAACGCGGAGGCGGCCCGGCTGTCGGGCGTGCCCGTCCGCCGGGTGACCGTCGCGGTCTACGTGCTCGGCGGACTCCTGGCGGGGCTCGGCGGCATCGTGATGGCCTCCCAGCTCAAGAGCGGCGCGCCCACCTACGGGCAGATGTACGAACTGTACGTGATCGCGGCCGTGGTGGTCGGCGGCACCTCGCTCTCGGGCGGTGAAGGACGCGTGCTCGGAACGCTGCTGGGCGCCTTCATTATCGCGACCATCCAGAACGGCATGAACCTCACCGGCGTGGAGAGCTACACGCAGAAGGTCGTGCTCGGGAGCGTGATCCTTGCAGCCGTGCTCATCGACCGATTCCAGGCCCGCCTGCGGTAAGCGATGCCGTCGCCCACGGCCAAGACCGAAGCGGGCGTGTATAACAGCCGGATTGTTTGGAAGCGGATTCCGTCGCCCGCTTCCCTGGGATCGCCGTCGAGGCATCACGAACTCCGCTCATTTGGTTCGTCCATCACCATGCTGCACTGTTGTCGCCGCCGGGAGCGGCCATGAATGGCCGCTGGCTGCTGCTCGCCGTGCCGCTGGCCTACGGGCTGGCATGGCGCGATGCCCCGGCGCCGGCCGTGTTCGCGGCGGCGCTCGTGGCGATCCTCCCGCTCGTGGGACTGATCGGCACCGCCACGGAGAGGCTCGCCTCGCGGCTGGGACCGACGCTCGGCGGCCTGTTCAACTCCACGCTCAACAACCTCCCCGAGTTGATCATCGGCGGCGTGGCTCTCGCGAACGGCCTGGCGGAGGTGGTGAAGGCGTCGCTCACGGGAGCGATCCTCGCCAACCTGCTCGTCAGCCTGGGGGTCGCGCTGATCGCCGGGGGCCTTCGCCACGGGCAGCAGCGTTTCGATCCTCGCCGGTTGGCCGTCAATGGCTCGATGCTCATGATCTGCGCCTTCTGCTTCATCGTGCCGGCGATGTTCAACATCGGCACGCCGGACGGCACCCGCGATCTCTCCTTCGAGATGTCGTTCGTCCTGATCGGGATGTATCTCACGAACGTCGTCGTGACGCTGTTCGGCGGTGATGGCGGCACGAGCCTGCCGGAGGGTCATGGATTCGACGTCGCGGACGCCGCCACGCCCGTCTGGCGGAGCCTGGTCACGCTGATCGTCGCCGCCGCCTGTCTCGGCCTGGTGACGGAGATCCTCTCGCACGCGCTCGAGCCGACAGCCGAACGGCTCGGCCTCTCGAAAACCTTCAGCGGCCTGGTGCTCCTCGGGGGAGTGGGCAGCCTCGGCGAGGTGCTCTCCGGGTTCCACTTCGCCCGACGGGGCAAGCCGTCGCTCGTCCTCGCCGCGACCGTCGGATCGACGATCCAACTCGTGCTGCTCGTCGCCCCGCTGCTCGTCTTCGCCGGCCGGATCCTGGGCCAGCCGATGGATCTCGCCTTCACGGGCTTCGAGGTGGTCGCCATCGTGCTGGCCACGGTCATCACGCGTGAACTCATCGCCGATGGCACGGCCACCTGGTTCGAGGGTTTTCTGCTGCTCGGCGTGTACCTGATCCTGGCGATCGGCTTCTATCACCTGCCGACCTGACACCGGCCGGTCAGATCGGCCCGGGGTGAGTTGCCGCCGCCGACACGTTTTCACCACAATCAACGGGAGTGCCCGTCAGCCTCCCGGGTTCCTTCTGCCTCCCGGGTTTTCGAACCGACCTCAGCGTGCCCCGCGTGTCCGAAGCACCAACGTCGTCGACCGTTCCGGCGTCCGGCCACCACCGGGGCTCGCTCGGTGAATACCTCGCGGACGACGATATCGTGCCGCTGCCAACGCTCACGAATGCCGAGTGGGACCGGTTGCGGCGGGAGACGGGGCGGATGCTCGCGTGGCGGTTTGCCACGCTTCGCAACCTCTGGCTGCACCGCGGGCAGTTTCATCGCGACGCCTTGGGCTTCGCCTGGGGTGGCATCTACCGCACGCTGCTCGTGGGGTCGATCGTCGCCACGTCGTACCGCAACGAGGGTCACTTTCGGTCCGGCGACCGGATCGAGGGCACGGGCGACTTCTTTCGGGGATCGTTCCTCCTGCCTGGGGCGTCGCCCGAGTTTCGTGAGCTTCTGCAACTCGTGAATCTGCGCCACCATGTGGCGGGCGTCGTCACGCGGCACACCGACAGCGCGTATCACGTGCTCGACGGCTACGAGGCCGACTACGCCTACGTGGCCACGGCGTTCATCGAGTCGGTCCGGCGGGGCCTGGCCCTCTGTGGAGTCGCCGCCGACAGTCCCCTCGGCCGCGACCTTGGCGCGCGGATCTGCACCGTGCTGTACCATGTGGCCGGTTTCACTGGCCTACGGTGGGTGCCTCGCGATCTCGCCGCCCACGAGCGGTTTCGCG
>JBJTPO010000323.1:0-3328 GCA_046075145.1 Planctomycetota bacterium | reverse complement strand
GGCGAGGGGATGATGCCGGGCGCCGGCCAGCCGATGGGCGGCGAGTTGGGGCAGGCGGTGGCAGGAGCCGAGAACCGCCTGTTTCGGTTCATCGATACGGCCGTCAAGCCGGGCGAGAGCTATCGCTACCGGGTCAAGTTCGCGCTCCGCAATCCCAACGTCGGCCTCGCCAGCCGCCACCTGGCAGACCTCACGGCATCGAAGGGGGAGTTTCTGGTGTCGGAATACAGCAACGAGACCGCGCCGGTTCGAGTGCCGGAGCCGGTCGTGCTGATGGCCCGGACGATCGACAAGGAGACCCGCCGGAAGATGAAGGTCAAGGGCGAGGCGCTCGAGGTGATGATCCTGGCGCCATCGGAAAAAACCGGCAACTACGCGCTCCGATCCACGGTGACCGACCTCGGCGGCCTGGCCAACGTCGCTCCGGCACTCAACAAGCCCGGTGATATCCGCTTCTACGGCGAGCCACTGGCCACGGAGGCCGTGCTGGTCGATGCCAACGGATCCCAGGAGGATCGGGCCGACATCCGTGCCACCGAACCTCCGGCGCCGTTCGAGATGCTGTTCCTCAGGCCGGACGGGAGTTTCGCCGTGGTTTCGGCGGCCGAAGGGGAACGTCCGATCACCCGCTACGGCAACACCCTCTTCAAGCCCGGTACGCAGTTGCCCGATGACGGACGGCCCGACCGCAAGGACAAGGATCGCGAGGAGTCGCCCGACGGCTTCGCCCCCGAAGGTCCCCGCTAGCCAGGCCTCGAACACCCGCCCTCCGGAACTCCCATGCCCATCCTCCCGACCCAGAGCGATCGCCGGCGGCTCGTCGCGGCCCTCCTGCTGACAGCGTCCGGCGGCGTGCTGCTGCCGGTAGCCGGCCTGGCCGCCGCCTACGACTCCTGGAGCAAGGTCGAGCAGGCCGAGGAGACCCGCGAGTACGGCTCCCTGATCCGGGAGGGAAAGTTCGACGCCGCCCAAAAAGCCTTCATCAACGACACCCTGCTGCCCCAACTCGGCCTCGAGGCCAATCGGGCCTCGATCGCGGCCGTGCGGCAGCGGATTCGCGACGTCACGCTGCGAGGCGCCACCAAAAAGGAGATCGTGGACCAGGGCAACGCGGTCCTCCGCGACGGGATGATGCGGCTGGCCGCCGACACCAACGCCGACCTGCTGGTGCAGGTGAACGCCATGCTCCTGGTCGGGGAGTTGCAGGATCTGGATCGTGCGCCGTGGCCGGGCAGTCTCGCGCCCCTGGCCAAGGCTGCGGGAGACGCCGCGCTGCCGCTGGCGGTCCGGGTGGCCGCGCTCAACGGACTGGCCCGGCACGTCACCGGGGCGGCCGCGGGAGGCCCCGCAGCCACGGCTGCGGCCCCTGTCGTGGCGGCGATCGTGACGTCGCCTCCCGCAGGCGACGCGGCGGCGGTTCGCTGGTTCCTGTCGCGGGCGCTCGACGTTCTCCCCCGGGTGCCGGCTCCGCCGGCGGCCGTGACCGCCGCGGCGAAGATTCTGGCCGACGACAAGGCCGATCTCGATCTCCGGGTCAGGGCGGCCGCGGCCGTCGGCGGACTCGCCAAAGCCGATTCAGGGATCGATGCCGCCGCGGCAGTCGCCCAGACCAAGGCCGTGGCGCTTGCCGCGATTTCGGCCGACCTCGACGCCGCCGAGGAGCGCCGCTTCACCAAGAAACTGGCCGGTGCGACCATGACGAGCGGCGAGCGTGGCGGGTTGACTCCGCCTCCGGTTGCCGCCCCGGACCGCAGTGGCGGCGGGATCTTTGGTGGGCCGGTCGGCGGGGAGCTCGCTGCCGACGACGCCGCTGCCGCAGTCGATGACGATGCCGTTCCGACACTCGCCTGCCGCCGCAACGCCTGGCGGCTTTTCACACTCGCCGAAGCGATCAAGCCCGCGCGGTCGGGACCCGGGTTGGCCGGCCTGCTGGCCGGTGACGCCGCCACGGCGGCGGCCGACTTGGCGACCAGGCTCCGGGAACTGGCGATCGATCTCGACAAGCAACCCGACGAGCCGACACTCGCCGAGGCGCTTGCCGAACTGGAGGACCCCGCCGGCCAGAGCGACGCGGCGGCAGGGACCAACAATCCCGCCGGAGAGGCGTCTCCCACCGACGCCGAACCTTCGCCATTCGACCCGCCCGCGGGCGGGTCGCCCTTCTGACGAACAGGTGCAGGCGATTGGCCCTGCTGCCGTCGCGGCGGCTGGCTATCGCTTGATCAGGTCGCGGACGGTCGCCCCCGACGGGATCATCGGCAGCACGTGCTCCTGATAGGGCACCTGCACGTCGAGCAGGGCCGGCCCCGGCGCGTCGATCAGGCGGCGCAGGGCAGCGTCCAGATCGGCTTTGGCATGAATCGTCTCGGCCTGCCAGCCGAAGCCCTTCGCAATCGCCACGAAGTCGGGATACCGGGACTCGGGCGAGATGCCGTCGCCCTGGCCGCAGGCCTCGGGATGATCCACGGGGCCGAGGTAGGTGTGGGCCCGGTTGCCCTTGAAGAACCGGTCTTCCCACTGCACCACCATGCCAAGGTGCTGGTTGTTGAGGAGCAGCACCTTGACCGCGATGTTTTCGGTCTTGCAGGTGGCGAACTCCTGGATGTTCATCAGGATGCTGCCGTCGCCGTCGATGTCCACCACGATCGCCTCGGGGCGGGCCACCTTGGCGCCCATCGCCGCCGGCAGGCCGAAGCCCATCGTGCCCAGGCCGCTGGAGGAGAGCCAGGTGCGAGGCTGGCGGAACTTGTAGAACTGGGCCGCCCACATCTGGTGCTGCCCCACGCCGACGGTGATGATCGTGTCGCGGGCGGCCGTCAGCTTCGAAAGGTGATCGATCGCCTCCTGGGCCAGGATGCCGGGGTAGCTCGTGTCGTAGGAGAAGGGGTCCTCCTGCTTCCATTCCGCGATCTGGGCATACCATTCGTCGAGCGGGGCGGCCGGCTTCTCCACGATCTTGTTGAGCGCGTGGAGTGCGTCTTCCACGTCGGCCACGATCGGCACGTGGACGAGTTTGTTCTTGTTGATCTCGGAGGGGTCGATATCGATGTGGACGATGAAGCCGTGCTGGGCGAACTCGGCGACCTTGCCCGTCACGCGATCGTCGAACCGGACGCCGATGGCAATCAGCAGGTCAGCCTGATCGACCGCGTAGTTGGCATACACGCTGCCGTGCATGCCGAGCATGTCGAGGCAGCGGGGATCGTCGGCCGGGAAGGCGCCCAGGCCCATCAGCGTCATCGTGACGGGGATCCCGGTCTTGCGGACGAGTTCACGAAGTTCGTCGGAGGCGCCGCCCGTGATCACGCCGCCGCCGGCGTAGATCACC
>JBJTPO010000322.1:0-6068 GCA_046075145.1 Planctomycetota bacterium | reverse complement strand
GCGACGGCGGCTCCAGCTATAAGAACTACACCGGCTGCGGCAACACGATCAACGGCAACCATCCGATCGTCCGAGAGCTGATCTTCCTCTGCCTCCGGCATTGGGTGCACAACTACCACGTCGACGGCTTCCGCTTCGACCTCGCAAGCATCCTCTCCCGTGACCGAAACGGCGAGATCCTGCCCAACCCGCCGATCATCGAGGTGATCACGGAAGATCCGATGCTGGCCGACACGAAGATCATCGCCGAGGCCTGGGACGCTGCCGGCGCCTACCAGGTTGGCTCGTTTGCCACGCTCCGCTGGGCGGAATGGAACGGCCGCTACCGCGACGATGTCCGCCGGTTCTGGCGGGGTGACTTCGCCCAGACCGGCCATCTGGCGACCCGCCTGGCCGGCTCGAGCGACCTCTACGGCGACGACGGTCGGCAGCCGTATCACAGCATCAACTTCGTCACCTCGCACGACGGCTTCACCCTCGCCGACCTCGTCAGCTAACGGGAGAAGCACAACGAGGCCAACGGCGAGGGCAACCGCGACGGAGACAATAACAACTTCTCCGACAACTACGGCGTCGAGGGGCCGACCCAGCGAACCGACGTCGAGGCGACCCGATCCCGGCAGATCCGCAACCTGCTTGCCACGCTGCTGCTCAGTCAGGGCGTTCCGATGCTCCTGGCCGGCGACGAATGCCGCCGTACCCAGCAAGGCAACAACAACGCCTGGTGCCAGGACAATGCCGTCTCGTGGTTCGACTGGCGGCTGGTGGACGCCAATGCCGACCTGTTCCGCTTCGTGGCGGCCCTGATCCGCTTCCGCCTGGGCAACCCCGCGCTGCGGCGGCGGAGCTTTCTGGTCGGGGGCGTGAGCGCCAGCGAAAGCATTCCCGATGTGGAATGGTTCTCGCCCGAGGGGGCCCACATCGACTGGTATGCGGCCGACGCCAGCCTGACCTGCTTTTTTGGCGCGCCCACCCCCGAGGAGCTTGCCCGCGACCCCGAGCCCGCGGCGGGCGGCGAGGGGGGCACGCCCCGGCACGTGCTCGTCTTCGCCCATGCGGGGTCGCTGCCCCGCACCTTCCGGTTTCCGGATGCGGCGCCGCTCCGGGAATTCAGTTGGCGGACGTTCATCCAGACGGCCGCAACGCCCCCCGCCGACGTATTCCCCGCGGGGAACGGGCCCGTGGTGGACGTCTTGACGCCGCTGGTGCTGCCGGAACGCTCGCTCGTGTGCCTGGTAGCCGATGCCATCCGGCCGCCGGCCCCCCGCTCACGAATTGCCGCGCGCCGGGGCTGAGCGATAGGATTTTCCTCGCCATCGTTCAGCGCCCCCAACCCTCCCCGGAGCCCCGCCATGCCTCGCCGTCCGCGCCTCGACCGCTGCCTGCCGCCCACCCTTGCACTTGCCCTGGTGGCCTGGGCGGCCTCCGGCTGCGCTCCTGCCACGACGCCGAAGGAGGCTCCGAAGGCCGCCGCCGGCAACGACGACCACGATCACGAGCATGACCACGGCGACCATGATCATCCCGCGACACTCGCCGCAGGAGTCGCAGACCTCGAGGCCACCGTCAAGGACATTGCGGCCAAGCTCGCCGCCGGCTCCCAAGAGGCCGCCGACGAGGCGATCCACTCGGTCGGCCACCTCCTGGAAGACCTCCAGGGGCTCATGGAGAAGCAGAAGGATCTCCCCGGCGAAGCCCAGGCGGCGGGAAAGCAGGCGCTCGACGAGTTGTTCGAGTGCTTTGACAAGCTCGACACGGCCATGCACGCGAAAGCCGACGAGGCCAAGGAGACGGTCGCCGACGTCCACGCGTCGGTGAAGGAGCGGATCGAAGCGGCGCTGACGTCGCTCAAGGACACGTTCGGCAAGGAGGCGAAGTGATGCCCTGGATCAAAGCATTGGGAAAGGTGTTCACCTCGCGCGGGGTGATGGCGATCGCCGTGATGGCAGTGACGGCCGCCGGCAGCGGGTTGGTGCGGGCCGAGATCGACGCCTCGGCCGTGCGGGAGTCGCTCGTGCTCCCGACGGAGCCTGCCGGGGCCGCTTCCCTCGCCGACGCCCGTGGCACGCTCGGCCTCGAGCCCAAGCCGGTGGTCGTGGTGGGCCGCATCGGCGGCAAGGGGATGGAGCCGTTCCTCGAGGGCAAGGCCTCGTTCTCGTTACTCGAACTTCCGGCCGATGACCATGCCGAGAAGCCCGGCCACGACGCCGACGACTGCCCGTTCTGCAAGAAGCGACAGGCCAACGCCACGATGGCCGCCGTCCAGTTCCTGGGCGCCGACGGCAAGCCGATCCCGGTCGACGCCCGGAAGCTGTTCGGCGTCGAGAAGGGGCAGGACGTCGTGATCCGCGGTACGGGCGTATTCGACGCCAAACTCGGGGTGCCGAT
The DNA here is from genome assembly GCA_046075145.1 of Planctomycetota bacterium. GTDB lineage: Bacteria > Planctomycetota > Planctomycetia > Pirellulales > UBA1268 > QWPN01. Next base: position 3,680 of record JBJTPO010000322.1, on the reverse strand, counting down.
CATCCAGGTCACCGCCGACGGGATCTTCGTCCGCCCGCGGAAGCGGTGAGGGCAAGCCGGTGCGGGCGGCGTTCAAGGAGTGGGCGGCGATCTGCCGGGCCCTGGCCGCCCGCCGGCAGGACGTGATTCTGCGGAAGGGCGGCATCATCGAGCCGAGCGGCGGCTTCCGGCTCGAGTGCCGGGAGTTTCTCCTGCTGCCGACCTTTCTCCACCAATCGGCGGAGCAGCTTGTGGCCGAGGCCCGCGACCTGCTCGACGGCATTGAGGCCGACCGGCCGCCGCCGGGAAGGTGCGTATTTACGCATGTGGCCAGCGTCCGTGACGCGATCCGGATCACCGACCCGGCCGATCTCGGCAGGTTTCGAAGCCGCCACGTCTGGAGCGACGTGGTGGTCGCGGAGCGGTTTCACCGCTGGCAGGACGAACTGCACGTGCTGGAGGTGGCCGTGCGACCGTTGCCCGTCCCGGTATCAGTGCCCTGGCATGACGACTACGGCGGCTGCAGGTCGTGGATCACGCTCCACGACGACGTGCCGATCTGACCGTCAGGCCGGCCGGCGGCCGAACTGCCAGATGAGCGTGGCCGCGTAGCCGGCCACCGCCAGCGGCCCGAGCACCCAGGCCACGCTCGTGACGACCTGCAATCCCTGCTCGCGCCCCTGGGCCTCGCAGATCAGGGCCGCGGTGAAGAGCCCGTAAAAAGCCAGCAGCACGCCCCCCTCCCAGCGCTCGATCGCATGGCCGATCAAGAACACCGGCAGGCAGGCCGCGGCCACGAGCACCATCACCGGCAAGTCCTGCGAGATCATCTCGGTGCCGACGGGTAGGCCGCCCCCCGAGACGAGCCCGCTCAGCCCGAGAACGCCCAACAGGTTGAAGATGTTGCTTCCGACCACGTTGCCGACGGCGATGTCCCGCTCCCCCTTGCAGGCGGCCACCAGGCTGGTGGCCACCTCGGGCATCGAGGTGCCGGCAGCGACGAGCGTGAGGCCGATCACGAGCTCCGACAGCCCCCAGCCGCGGGCGATGGCGACCGCCGAGCCGACGAACAGTTCGGCGCCGAACACCAGCATCCCCAGTCCGGCCGCCACCATGACGACGAACAGCAGCATCCGCCTGGGCGTGGCCGGGGTCTGCTCGGCGTACGCGGTCGAGTATTCCCCCAGCCCCGCCGTCGCAGTCTCCCGCCGGCTCTTTCGGATCAGCCAGACCGTGTAGCCCAGGAGCGCCGCCATCAAGATGGCCCCCTCCAGCTGGCCGAGCCAGCCGTCGAGCGCCATGCCGTAGACCACGAGCGACGTGACGATCAGAAGCGGCACATCCAACTGCACAAGCTGCTGATCGACCCGCAGCGGAACGATCAGGGCCGAGAGCCCGAGGATCACGAGCACGTTGAAGATGTTGCTGCCCACCACATTGCCGACGGCGATCTCCGACTGGCCGTTGAGCGCGGCCTGCAGGCTCACGACGAGCTCCGGGGCACTGGTGCCGAAGGCCACCACCGTGAGGCCGATCACGAGCGGCGAAATCCGCACGGCTGCAGCCAGCCCCACGGCCCCGCGCACGAGCAGTTCCGCCCCGAAGGTCAGCACAGCCAGCCCGATGGCAAGCCACAACCACGTCATCGGTGTCTCCTTGGACGCGGGCCTCCGCCCGACGAACGCACCATGATAGGCGGTGGCCACGATGTGTCTTGAACGAAGCGACCGGCCATGACGGGCAGTCCTGGTCGGCGCAGGGTCTGCGGCCGTCATCCAAGCCCCCCTGCGCGAGCAAGAGGGGTGACGCCTGCCATCCACGACAGCCCGAGCGGCCCAACGTCAAACGGCCTGGCTCCCGGCATCCCCCCGGCTTGCGCCGGGGGGCTTGGATGGGCTGCATCGGATTGCCCGTCCCCCAGAGCCGGCCCTTGTGGCGAGCGCAACCCCGACCGACTCGCCGCAGGCGGATTGGTCGCGAAGGGCGTGTCCGGCGAGACGGCAGGGGAACCCCGAACCGCGTGCGCTCAAGGCCATCGCTACCGGACCACCCGCGCCCCGCCCCCCTTGATCTGCTTCTCGACCTCGGCCCTGGTCGCCATCGAGGTGTCGCCCGGAGTGGTCGAGGCCAAGGCTCCGTGGGCGGCACCGTAATCCACCGCCCTCTGGGGGTCGTTGAACGCGAGAAACCCGAATGCCAGGCCACTGGCAAAGCTGTCGCCGCCGCCCACGCGGTCGAGGATCTCCAGTTCGGGGTATTTCCGGCTGTCGAAGAACGTGCCGTCGTGCCAACAGATGGCGCTCCAGTCGTTTTTGGTGGCCGTGATCACGCGACGGAGCGTGGTGGCGGCCACCTTGAAGTTGGGGAACTCACGGACGGCCCGCTCGATCATCACCTTGAAGGCGCCGGTCTCGATCTCGGCCAGCGAATGATCCACACCCTCCACCTCGAAGCCGAGCGAGGCGGTGAAGTCCTCCTCGTTGCCAATCATCACGTCCACGTGGCGGGCGATCTCGCGGTTGACCTCGCGGGCCCGGGGCTGGCCGCCGATGCCCTTCCAGAGGCTCGGGCGGTAGTTGAGGTCGTACGAGACGATCGTGCCGTGCCGCTTGGCCGCCTGCACCGCCTCGATCGTCAGGGCGGCGGTCGTCTCCGAGAGGGCGGCGAAGATCCCGCCCGTGTGAAACCAGCGGACGCCCACCGGGCCGAAGAGGTGGTCCCAGTCGACGTCGCCCGGCTTGAGCTGGCCGGCAGCGGTGTTGCCCCGGTCGGGCACGCCCACCGCACCACGGATCCCGAAGCCCCGCTCGGTGAAGTTGAGGCCGTTGCGGACGCTCCGGCCGATGCCGTCGTCGGGTCGCCATTGGATGTAGTCGGTGGCCACACCTCCCTGCATGATGAAGTCTTCGATCAGGTGGCCCACCTCGTTGTCCACGAAGGCGGTCACCACCGCCGTCCTGAGACCGAAGCACTTCCGCAGGCCGCGGGCGACGTTGTATTCGCCGCCCCCCTCCCAGGCCTGAAACTGGCGGGCGGTCCGGATTCGTCCCTCGCCCGGATCGAGCCGGAGCATGATCTCGCCGAGCGACACCTGATCGAAGGCACAGGAACCGGCGGGCTTGATCGGCAGGGCCATGCGGGTACTCACACGGTGGGGAGGGATGCGATGTCGAAAGGGCTCTCGCCCGCCTCGCGGGCGATCTCGTTCAGGGCCTCAACCTCGGCGGACGAGAAGAGCAGGCCGCCGGCGGCGTCGCTCCGAGCCGCCGCCGCGGCCTCCGGCTGACCGGGCAGCATGCAGTGGGCATTCCCGTGGCCCAGGATGTCGGTCACGACCGCCCTGAGGTTCTCCGCCTGGGATCGGCCGCAGGCGAAGGCCCCGCCGCTCACGGCGTCAGGATGGATCACCTGGAAGAAGAAGGCGCAGCCGTGCTTCTCGCCCGGGCCGCCGGTGCCCCGGCTGCGGAGCGTTGGCAGCGACCCTCCAATAAGAGCGGCCACGAGCTCGTTGATCAGCGAAAGGCCGTAACCCTTGTGGGCCCCGAAGGGAATCAGCGACCTGGCCCTGGTGGGATCGGTGGTGGGATTGCCGTCGGCGTCGACGGCGGCGTCGGTCGGGAGCGGCTTCCCCTCGCGGGCCAGCTGCTGGACGCGGCCCATCGCGATCACGCTCGTGGCCCAGTCGATCACCACCGGAAACC
>JBJTPO010000321.1:0-1869 GCA_046075145.1 Planctomycetota bacterium | reverse complement strand
CGCCATGCCGAGGACGAGCATCATCAGCACCAGTCCCAGCCAGAAGTTGACCTCGCGGGGCGCCTTGTAGGCCCCGTCGATCACGACCTGCAGCAGGTGAAGGGCGAGCAGCACCACCATCGCCTGGGCCATGAAGTGGTGGATGCCGCGGAGCAGCCAGCCGCCGGTCATCTCGTGCTGGATGTACCAGACGCTCTCCCAGGCGGTCTGGGCGCTGGCCGAGTAGCTGGCCCACAGGAACAGCCCCGTGATCACCTGCGTCATGAAGGCGAACACCAGTGTGCTGCCCCAGACATATCGCCACCGGGCGCCGCCCGGCACCCGCTCGTACAGGGCCTCGTGCACGAGCCCCCGCCAGCCGGTGCGGTCGTCGAGAAAATCGCCGAGCCGCCGGAGCGGGCCGCCACGGCCTGCGCGGGACGCGCTCATGCGCTCGCCTCCTTGGCGGCGATCCCGGTGCGGAAGTTCTCCCACTTCACGGCCACCTCGCCGCCGTCGCTCACCCGGCACTCGAGCGAGTCCATCGGCCGCGGCGACGGGCTCGGCTGTACGATCCCGCCATCGAGCGTGAAGGTCGAGTTGTGGCAGGGGCAGCGGAAGCAGCGCTGGCCCTCGAGTTCGATGAAGCAGCCGGCATGCGGGCAGGTGGCCGTGAGGGCCTCGACCGTGCGGGAGCCCTTCTCCCGCCGCAGGTAGACCGCCCCGATCGGCTCGCGGGGAAAGCCCGTCCAGGCATCCACCCGCTCGGCGATCACCGCAAACTGGCGGGGCACGCCGTCGTCCGGAATCGCGGCGAGTTCCGTCACCGGCAAAAATGCGGCCGCGGCCCCCTTGCGTCGCAAGGGATCCAGAAACGCCCACACGCCCGCCGCCACCGGCGTGAGCGTCGCCAAGCCGCCGCAGGCCACCGCCGCCACCTTGGCGAGGAAGCCACGACGCGAATCACCGGTCTCCATCGTCATGCCGCTTCTCCCGGCGGGGTGCATTCCGGTCGCACGCATCGTAACCCGCGATGTCTGCCGCAAAAAGTCGGACGTCAACGGTGGGCTCGGGGCCGGCCATGCCCCGTCGCCGGACGTTCGCTGCGGGCATCCTGCCCTCCGCTCACTCCATGCTGGCTGCGCTCCGCCATCCTTGGCTTCGCTTGCCAACAAGGCCGGCTCTCAGGGCATAGCCGGCCGCTCGCTGCAACCCTGCTCGGTCAGGCAGCCAAAGAGCGGCGGACGGTGGCCGCGAGCTCAACCCGCCCGCGCGGCCCAGGCCTCGTCGACCGCGGCCCGCACCCGCTCGTGGACCGCCTCGAACGGCCCGTCGATGATCGCGCCGGCCGCTGCCCGGTGGCCGCCACCGCCGAAGCGGCCGGCCAGGGCGCTGCAGTCCACGGGCCCACGGCTGCGAAAGCTCACCTTGATCCGACCGTCGGGCTGCTCGATCAGGATCGCAGCCACCTCCGTGCCCTTGACCGCCAGGGTGAGGTTGATGAGGTCCTCGGTGTCGGCCGGCAGCGCGCCGACTTCCTTGATGTCTTTCTGGAGGACCTGCGAGAAGATCACCCTGCCGTCGTGCGCGGTCGTCGCACCGGCGAGCGTGCGGCCCACGAGGTGGAGCCGGGCCAGCGAGTCCTGCTCGAAGAGTTCGCGGTAGATCGCCGGCGGGCTCGCACCGGCGTCCACCAGTCGGCCGGCGATCCGGAAGCTCTCGCCCGAGACACTCGGGAAGCGGAAGCCGCCGGTGTCGGTGGAGAGGCCGGCGTACAGGGGCGTGGCGATCGCCTCGGTGAGCGGCACCTTCAGCCGCAGGCCGAATGATTGGCGACCTTCTTCGTTCACGTCTTGCGTGTCCCCCCCCTTGCGTAGGAGCGAAGTCATC
>JBJTPO010000320.1:0-8757 GCA_046075145.1 Planctomycetota bacterium | reverse complement strand
CGGTTCCAGAGGATCCGGTTGCACGGAGAGTGGGTCATCGGGCCGCGGCAGCCGAACTCGTAGAACAGGCAGCCGGTCCGCGTGCCCTGGCCGAACTCGTGGGTGTGCTGCTTGTATTCGTAGAACTGCACCCGCGTGCAGCCGGTTTGCGTGAACGACTTGAAGAAGGTCTGCGGCCGTTGCAGGTCGTCGAGGGCGATGTCCTTGGCCCGGCCGCTGGCGATGGCGACGAGGATTTGCGTCACCCAGTCGGGATGGCAGGGACAGCCCGGGATGTTGATCACCGGCAGGCCCCACTTGCTCTTGAAGTTGGGCCCCAGGAAGCCGCCGCGGGCCTTCTTGAGGTATTGCAGGCCCACGGAGTCGGAGGGATTGGGGGCCGTCGCCGGGATGCCGCCCCAGCAGGCACAGTCGCCGAGGGCGACCACGGCGTTGGCCACGCCGGCCAACTCGGCCGCCCACTCCTTCATGGGGCGGTCGGCGAACATGTTCCAGCGGCCGGTGCCGTGGGGCGCGCGGATCACCGTGCCCTCGAACACGAAGATGTCGAGCGGCCGCCGCCCCGCGACGATGTCGGCGAGCATCGTCTTGACCTGGTCGCCGAGTTCCATCCCCAGCGACGGGTGCCAGACGACGTCGATCCCGAAGTCGGTGACGAGATCGCAGGCACTCGGCTCCTCGGCGTTGAGGAACGACATCGTGTTGCCGCTGCAGGCCCCGCCCTGCAGCCAGAGAAGCGTCGCCATGATCGATCTCCGTGGTTGGGGAATCGGACTAGAGACCCACCTTCACCAGCACGCCGCACATCAGGATCGCCAGGCCCGCCAGGGCATGACCGAACCGGCCCAGGCCCGGCAGCTGCACCCATGACAGGCCGTGCCGCAAGGCCATCACCGCGACCAGCATCGTGAGCACCGTGGCCAGGGCGAAGGCCGTCGCCACCGCCGCCACGGCCGTCAGGCTGGCCTGCGAAGCCGGGACCATCAACAGCGGGATCAGCGGCTCGCACGGGCCGAAGACGAACACCAGGAAGGCGAGCCACGGGGCCCAGACGGCGGCCGCCGGCTGCGCGGCCGCGTGCGGATGGGCGTGCGGCCGGCCCTGCATGCCCCGCATCACACCCCAGGAGAGGTACGCGACGCCGAACGCGATCAGCAGCCAGGCGGCCAGGTCGCCGCGAAAGGTCTCGAGCTGCTCAAGCCGCATCACGGCCAGGCCGAGGAGCAGCCCGACGGCGCCGATCGCGACCGATCCCGCCACGTGCCCCAGGCCACAGGCCGCCGTCACGCCCAGGGTCTTGCGGACCGACCAGCCGCCGGCCCGTGACATCGCCACGAAGGGGAGATAATGGTCCGGTCCGAGGGCCGTGTGGATCACGCCGAGCGAGACCGCCGTCGCGCAGAGGAGGAGAGTCTCATGGGTCATGTCGACGTCACCCGTGCCTTCTCGGACCAAGGGGCTTCGCTGCCATGAATGGTCCTGCAGGCCCCCCGGCCCCTCAGGACGCATCTCCATCACCGACTCTCAAAGTCTAACGCGTTCGCCTTCGCACTGGAAAGCAGCGGAACTCCTGAGCGGGTCGTTTCCATCGGCCAGTTGGTGGCGGGGTAGAATGCGGCGGGGATTCGACGCCGGGCGGCGATTTTTCGCATCAAACCATGCACGAACTCTCGATCGCCACCAACGTCGTCGAGTTGGCGTCCAGACACGCGGCCGAGCACGGTGGCGGTCGCGTGACGGCCGTCAGGCTGCGGATCGGTCGGCTCTCGTGCGTGCACGCGGATGCCCTGCGGTTCAGCTTCGACCTCGTGCGAGCCAACACCCCCCTGGCCGACGCGCGGCTGGAGATCGTGGCCGTGCCGGTGCGGATCTGGTGCCCGGCGTGCGGCGGCGAGCGGGAACTGCCCGGCATCCAGCGGTTCGCCTGCCCCGACTGCGGCACCCGCTCGGCCGACATCCGGGCGGGCCGCGAACTCGACCTCGAATCGATCGAACTCGCGGAGACCATCGACGCATGAGCCACGCTGCCACGCCGCTGCCCCGAATCCTGGAGGTACGGACCAGGATCCTCAAGGCCAACGACGAACTCGCCCGCGGCTTGCGGCGGGAGTTCGAGCGGGCGGGCGTGCTGGTCGTGAACATGGTGTCGAGCCCCGGCACCGGCAAGACGACCTTCCTCAAGGAGACGCTCACGCGGCTCGCGGCCCGGGGCGAGGCCTGCGCCGCGGTGGTGGGCGATCTCGAGACCGACAACGACGCCCGGCGGCTGGCCGAAAGCGGCGTGCCGGTGCGGCAGATCAACACCCACGGCCTCTGCCACCTCGAGGCCGACATGGTGGCCAAGCACCTCGAGGGCTGGGACCTGGCCGGCCTGCGCTATTTGTTCATCGAAAACGTCGGCAACCTCGTCTGCCCGACGAGTTGGGACCTCGGCGAATCGGTGCGGCTGGCACTGCTCTCCGTGACCGAGGGGGAGGACAAGCCGCTCAAGTATCCGGGGCTGTTCAACACCGCCGACGTGGCGGCGCTCACGAAGCTCGATCTGGCCGCAGCCTGCGAGTTCGACCGCGACCTGGCCCGATCCAACATCGACGCGGTCCGGCCGGGGATGCGGGTGTTCGAGACCTCCGCCAAGACCGGGGCCGGCCTCGACGAATGGCTCGGCTACCTGGCCGAGCGGCGGGCGGCCTTCACGGCAGGCTGACGCCGGTCGCGGCGAGGCGGTCGCGGCCGAGCAGGGCCTGGCCGAGCGCCAGGCCGCCGTCGTTCGGGGGTACCTCGTGGTGGACGAGGAGCTCGCGGCCGGCGGATCGGGCGGCGGCGAGCGTGGCCTCCGTGAGCACCGCGTTCTGGAAGACGCCCCCGGTGAGCCCGACCGCCACCGGCTGATCCGGGTCGCCGAATCGCTCGGCCACGGTGTGGATCAGACCCGCGACGGCGTCGTGAAATCCCGCGGCGATCGCCGCGGCCGGCACGCCGGCCTGCACGTCGGCCACGATCGCCGCCACGACCGGCCGCCAGTCGATCGCCGCCGCCGACACCGAAAACGCGTAGCGCTGCCGGGCCGCGCCGGCGGTCGCCGCGAGCGACTCGAGCTCGAGCGCCGCCTCGGCCTCGTACGACACCGATGACGCGAGGCCCACGAGCGCTGCCACGGCATCGAACAGCCGGCCCATGCTGGTCGTCGGCGGGCACGTGAAGCCACCCTCGAACTGCCGCGCGAGCACGCGCCGCTCGGCTTCGGTGGCGGCCCGCACCGGCGGCAGGGATTCGTCCCAGGGAATGCCGGCGGCGTGCAGCACGGCGAGGGCCGCCCGCCAGGGATGGCGGATCGATGCGTCGCCGCCGGGCAGGGCGAAGGGGGCGAGGTGGGCGACCCGCTCGATGCCCGAGGCCGTGACGTGAAAGAACTCGCCGCCGCGGATCGTGCCGTCGGCTGAGTAACCGGTGCCGTCGAAGCAGGCGACGAGGCAGTTGCTGCCCGGGGGAGGCGCGGCGGCGCCCATGTGCTCGGCCAGGAGTGAAGCCGTGTGGGCCTCGTGGTGCTGAACCCGCAGCAGCGGGATCCCGCACGCCGCGGCGAACCGGGCTGCCCAGTCGGCCGAGAGATAGCCGGGGTGCAGGTCGGCCACGACCGCCGCCGGCTCGGCGGCGAACAGCCCCAGCAGATGCTCCGCCGCCCGCTGAATGGCGGCGAGCGTCTCCAGGTTCCCCATGTCGCCGATGTGCTGGCCCATGATCGCCCGGTCACCGACGGCCAGGCAGAGCGCGGCCTTCAGTTCACCGCCGACGGCGAGGACGGTAGGCCCTCCGGCGGCGAGCCGGATGGGCAGCGGCGCATGGCCCCGCGATCGCCGGATCGGCAGGGCCGCTCCGGCCACGCACCGCACCACCGGGTCGTCGCAGGGCACGAGGATGTCGCGGTCGTGAAGCAGAAAGCCATCGGCGATCCCGGCCAGCCGGCGCACCGCGTCGCCGTTGTCGGTGGCGATCGGCTCCTCGGCCAGGTTGCCCGACGTCATCACCAGCGGCGGCAGGCCCGCGGCGAGCAGGTGCTGCAGCGGCGCGGTCGGAAGCATGACCCCGAGAAACCCGTTGGCCGGCGCGATCGCCGCGGCCGGCCCGCCGCCGTCGGGATGCTTCGGCACGAGTACGATCGGCCGCTCGGGGCCCGTGAGCAGTCGGGCCGCCTGCTCGTCCACGACCGCGATCCGCCGGGCCGCGTCGAGGTCCGCCACCATCACGGCCAAGGGTTTCGTGGGCCGCCGCTTCCGCTCGCGGAGGAGCGCGACGGCACGGGCGTTCGTGGCGTCGCAGGCCAGGTGGAAGCCGCCGAGGCTCTTGACGGCGAGGATGCCGCCGGCGGCGAGCAGGCTTTGGGCCGCGGCGAGCGTGGCGGCGGAGTTGATGCGCGTGGCCGGCCGGCCGGCGGCCGAAACGTCGCCCGTCTGCGCCGGGGGTGTCGTAGTGAACCAGGCCACCGGGCCGCAGTCGGGGCAGGCGATGGGCTCCGCGTGGAACCGGCGGTCGGCGGGGTCGGCGTAGTCGGCGGCGCACCGCGGGCACATCGCGAACATCCGCATCGTGGTGGCCGCGCGGTCGTAGGGCATCCGCTCGATGATCGTGAACCGTGGGCCGCAGTCGGTGCAGGTGATGAAAGCGTGGCCGTGGCGAGGGTCGGCCGGGTCGCGGAGTTCGCGGAGGCAGGCCGCGCAGGTGGCGACGTCGGCGGGCACGAGCGTGTGAGGGCGATCGCCACCTGCGGTGGCCAGAATCCGAAACGGTCCGGCGACGTCGGCCGCCGGTGGCACCTGCGTGACGGTGATCACGTCGATCACGGCCAGCGGCGGTGCGGCGGTGGCCAGGCCGTCCTGGAAGGCGGCCACCGCGGCGGCCGGCCCTTGCACGTCGACCACGACCCCGGCGGGCGTGTTCTCGACGCCGCCGGCGAGGCCCAGCCGCGTCGCCCGCCGCCAGAGGAACGGCCGGAAGCCGACTCCCTGCACGAGGCCGGTGATCAAGAGCCGCCTGCGGATCATGCTCGATGCTATCCCACGCCCGCCGCTCCGTCTGCAACCAACATGTCGGCTACCATACCTGCGATGGCTCATTCTCAGTCTTTCGATGGAGCCTGGTACCGCGATTCGCGGGCCCGGCAACTCGTGCTCGTGGGCGTCGTACTCGTGGCCAGCGGCCTGGCGCACGCGCTCGTCTGGGCGATCCTCGGCGGGCCCTGGGAGGGACCGGTCACTTGGCGGAAGCCGATCCTGTTCGGGATCTCGGGCGGGCTCACGAGCCTCTCCGCCGCCTGGGTCTGGTCGCGGCTGCCCTGGCGGCGGGGCGATGTCTGGCTGGCCGCCGCGACCGCCTGGGCGCTGTTCGTCGAGGTGCTGCTCATCGACCTGCAGCGGTGGCGGGGCGTGGCCAGCCACTTCAACCGCGCGACCCCGCTCGATTCCTTCCTCTACGATGCGATGGGCGCGCTGATCCTGTTCGTGACGGCGGTGCTCGTGGATCTCACGGTCAGGCTGTTTCGCTCACCGACCGCCATGCCCCCCGACATGCTCCTGGCCGCACGGGCCGGGATGCTGCTGCTGGTGATCTCCTGCGGCCTGGGCATCTGGGTGAGCGTGCATGGCGACCTGCGGGTGGCCGAAGGCCTCGAGCCGGAGCGGTTCGGCCGCGCCGGCGTGCCGAAGTTTCCCCACGGCGTCGTGATCCACGCGATCCAGTGGCTGCCGGCGATCGCCTGGGCGGGCCGCGTCGCCGGGCTCACGGTCACCGCCCGGCGCCGGCTCGTCGAGGTCGCCACGGTGCTCTCGGCGGTGCTGCTCGGCTTCGCCCTCACGCAGACCCTCTCCGGCCGAGCCCGGTTCGAGCTGCCTGCTTTGGCCGCGGCTCTCGGGCCGCGGTAGGCTTTGCGTCCTGCATGAACACTCCGCACTTCGGCCCGTGGGCCGCCGCCACGATCGACGCGATCCGCGCCCCGGCGCCGCCGCGGGGGCGAAACCGGGCCGCGGGGGTGGATTCGTGACGGCGACCCGGCTGCGAGGCGATCGTGTTCCGGTTCGGATGGTGGCCTTCGCCCTGCTCGGCTTCCTTGCGCTCGGCGGCCGGGTAACCGCCGCCCGTGGCGTCGAGTCGGTGACGAAGCCCCCCGCCCGGCCCACGCTCCGCGTCGTGTCCTACACCATCCGCCATGGTGTGGGCATGGATGGCACGCTCGACCTCGACCGCACGGCCGCCCTGCTGCGCAGGCTCGAGCCCGACGTCGTGGCCCTGCAGGAGGTGGACGAACGCTGCCGACGCAGCGGCAACGTCGATCAGGCCGCGGCGCTCGGCAAGGCCCTCGGCATGGAGCACCGGTTCGGGGAGTTCATGGACCACGACGGCGGTCGCTACGGTCTGGCCGTGCTGTCGCGGTTGCCGATCAAGGCCACGCGGCGGCACGAGCTGCCCAGGGGCGCCGAGCCGCGGTGTGCCCTGGAAGTCGAGCTCGACGTGCCCGGGCTCGGCCAGCCGGTCTCGTTCACCTGCATCCATATGGAACGGACGAAGGAGGCGATCCGCGTGGCCCAGATGCGGGCGCTGGTGGCGGCGCTTGGCGAGCGGCGGCCGGCGATCGTCGCGGGCGATTTCAACGGCGAGCCGGGCAGCGAGTCGCTCGCGCTTCTGGCCGACGCCGGCTGGCGGATCCTGGCCAAGGACGGCGCCCGGGGGTCGAATCCGACCTGGCCGGCCGACGAGCCGATGCAGGAGATCGACCACGTGGCCGAGCGGGGGCTGCCCGAGTATGCCGTCTCGCACGACGTGATCGACGAGCAGGTGGCCAGCGACCATCGACCGCTCCTGGCGGTGTTCAGCTTCGCGGTCGGCGCCGCGGCCGCCCCGCCCGAGATTCTGCGCAAGATCGGCTTCGACCTCGACGGGCTCGACGCGAACGGCCTGGCGGGCGCCGCCGACGGCAAGGTCTCGATCAGTTACGAGTTTCGGATCCCCGACACGCCGGAGAACCGGGCGGCCGTCAAGGCGATCGATCCCTCGCTCGAGATCGCCTCGGGCCCGCGGGGCCGGGTCGATGCCGGCCCGGGCTTCGCCCTCTGCATCGGCTCGACCCACCAGCCCCGTCATCGCGAGATCGTCCTGACGCTGGCCCGGCTGCCGTTCGTCGAGCGGATCCAGCCCTGCGTGTTCGAGCACTGACCTGGCCTGCCACGCCTGCCGATCTTCAAACCCCGACCCAGGAGTCGCCCATGCCGCTCGACTACGACCTTGCCGACACGCTGTTTCGCGTCAAGCCCGGGAAGAAGTTTCGCCTCGCCGACCACGACCCCGCCTGGGCCGGCGACGAGGACGTGGCCGAGAAGAAGCGGAAGGAGCGGGCGGTCGAGATCCTCGAGGAGAGCCGCGCCGAGCTCGCCGCCACCCAGGAGCTGCTCTACGCGGCCGACACCTGGAGCCTGTTGGTCATCTTCCAGGCAATGGACGCGGCCGGGAAGGACGGCGCGATCAAGCACGTGATGAGCGGGGTGAATCCGCAGGGCGTCGAGGTCACGAGCTTCAAGCATCCGTCGGACGAGGAACTCGACCATACCTTTCTCTGGCGGTGCATGAAGCGGCTGCCTGAGCGGGGCCGGATCGGGATCTTCAACCGCTCCTATTACGAGGAGGTGCTGATCGTCCGCGTCCACCCCCGGCTGCTCGATGCCCAGCGGATTCCCGGCATCAAGCCCTGCGAACAGACCTGGCGCGACCGCTTCGACGACATCAACGCCTTCGAGCGGCACTTGGCCCGGAACGGCACCCGGGTCGTCAAGTTTTTCCTCAATATCTCCCGGGGCGAGCAACGGAAGCGGTTTCTCGACCGGCTCGACGAGCCCGACAAGCACTGGAAGTTTTCCGCCTCCGACGTGGCCGAGCGGGGCCACTGGGACGCCTACATGGGGGCCTACGAGGAGGCGATTCGGGAGACGAGCACCGAGCACGCGCCCTGGTACGTGATCCCGGCCGACAAGAAGTGGGTGAGCCGGGCAGCCGTGGCGGCGGTGCTCGCGGGCACGATCCGGCGGCTGGGCCTCGAATGGCCGCAGGTCGATGCGGCGAAGCGGGAGCAGATCGTCGCGGCCCGCAAGAGCCTCGAAGCGGAATGAGCGGCATGCCCAGCGGGTCAATCTCAGGCTCGCCATCGCCCCGTCCCATCGGCCCGCCGCCGATCGGTCGGCTGGCATGGCGGGTGTTCGCGCCGCTCGACGCGGCGGTCAACGTGGCGATCAACGCGGCGATCGCGTGGTGGCTGTTCGGCGGCCGGGAGGACATCCCGCTCACCGGGCCCGACGGGCTCACGATGATGGCGCTGCCGATGACGTTCATCCTGGCGACGGCGACCACGTGCTTCGGAATCTGGAACGCCGTGCGGGAGCGACGAGCGGGGCGGGCGGCGCCTCCACTCGCAGCCGACGCGGCCTGGCTGGCACGGGCCTGCGTGGAGGCGTTCGCCGTGGGCGCGGCGGCTCTGGCGCTCGCGAGCGCGGTGGCCTGGCTGCTTGGTCGCGTGGCACCCGAACTCCGCGTCGGGCCGGTCGGCGCGGTGCTTGGCATCGCCGGTTACGCGGGCCTGCTCGCATTCATTCTCCACGGCCGAGCCGTCGCCCGCGGCGGCGGAGCGTAAGGACAACGCAGCGAGGGCAGCATCGAGAGAGCAGAGGCCAGGATGGCCGGAGCGAACGTCCGGCGAGACGGCACGGGCCACCCCGGCCC
>JBJTPO010000319.1:0-5049 GCA_046075145.1 Planctomycetota bacterium | reverse complement strand
GCCGAGCGTGAGCACGCGGCCGAGGCTCTCGAGCCCCTTGTGGCTGGCCACCATCAGCGCGCCGAAGCCGAGGATCGTCGTCAGGGCGTCGACGAGCACCGAGTTGGCCGTCGACGCGCTCATGCGGTAGGGGCCCGGTCGTTCCAGGTAGTCGTGCACCACGTGCACGCCGTAGTCGACGGCGATCCCCATGATCAGCGGGATGCCGATCAGGTTCGCTGGGTTCAGGTCGATGCCCACGAGCCCATCAGGCCGAGCATCTGCGCCATGCCCACGGCCAGCGGGAGGACGGCGAGGAAGGCGTGCTTGAGGTTGCGGAAGTCGAGCCACAGCACCACCAGGATCACCACGAGCGCGGACAGCCCCGCCTGCTCGTAGCTCCGCTTCATCTCGAGCGACGCCTCGTAGGCCTGCAGCGGGTTTCCCGTGGCCCGCGGATCGACACTCCGGACCTCGCGAACGAACCGCTCCAGCGACTCGAAATTCCAGATGTCGCCCCGGCCGTAGATCTTGAGCAGGTGACGCCCGCTTGAGCCGACGAACCGTTCGACCAGGCTCGGCGGCAGGTCGTCGAGGGCCGGAGCCTCGGGATTGGCAACCCCGGACAGCGCGTGCAGCCGGGAGAGCAGGTCGCCGGCGGCCCGCTGCTGGAAGGCTGCCAGGGCCCGGTAGCACTCGTCGGGTCCCTTGGTACGGAGGCTCTCCCTCACCCGCTCCAGGTGCCAGGCCGTCCGCAGGCCGCCCGGCCGCTTCGAGGCCTCGCCCTGCGCCCAGGCGAGCGTCTCGCCGAGCGCATCGAGCCGGTCCACCGGGATCTCCGGGGGCCGTTCGGGGAGCGTCGCGAGCCGGCCGCCGATCCGCTCGATCGCCGGCCGCTTGAGCACCTCGTCGCCGGGCAACAGCGACGCGATCTCGTCGATCCGCTCCACGCTCGGCAGGGCCTCGAGCCGCGCCTTGCGCTCGAGGAGTTGCTCGCGGGAGTCGGCGATCGAGAGCGCGTACCAGACGCTCTGGTCGCATTCGGTCAGGAGCTTCTTCTCGACCTCGACGCTCTCCAGGCCGTCGGGCTGGAGGTTGAGCAGGTTGTGGTCGTATTCGAGCTCGTGCATGCCGCCGGCGAGGGCCATCGAGCAGGCGACCGCCGCCAGGTCGACGAACCGCGGATGCCGCACGAGGGGCTCGAGCCAGGTGTGCACCGGCACCGGCTCGGGGATCCGCCGCCCCAGGAAGCTCCGGTCCACGATCGCCAGCGTCGCCGGCAGCACGAGCAGCTCCGCGGCACAGCACAGGAGGATCCCGCCGCCGGCGATCATGCCGAGTTCGGCCACGCCGACGAAGCTCGTGAGCGCCGCCGAGAAGAAGGCCACGCTCGTCGTGATGGCGCCCGTGAGGATGCCCGGCCCGACGGTGCCGCTGGTTTCGAGCAGAGCCGCCTCGCAGTCGAGGCCGCGGCGGCGGGCCTCGAGGTAGCGGCCGACATAGTAGGTGCCGTAGTCGATCCCCACGCCGATCATCGTGACCGCGAAGGTGACGCTGAGGATGTTCAGGTGGCCCACGGAGGCCGTCGCCCAGGCGAAGGCCCAGGCCATCCCGATCACGAGCACGCCATTGGCCAACAGCGCGTGCCTCACGCCGCCGAAGCCGGCGATCACGATCAGGATTACCGCCGCCAGCGACAGGCCGCTGGCCCAGATCATCGACTGCTGGCTGCTCCGCATCTCGTCGTCTTCCATCACCGGCAGGCCGGTGAGGCCGATCGTGGTGGCGGGGTGCCGGGCGGCGACCCGCTCGATGATCCGCCGCAGCTCGTCGGTGGCGGCCGAGGCGCCGGCGAAGCCCCCCTCCTGCTTGGCCAGCCGCAGCAGGACGAAGCCCAGCCGGCCGTCCTTGGCCAGCAGGTTCTCGCTGGAGAGATCGCGGAGCGTGCCGACCGACTCGGGCATCGTCGGCCAGGGGGAGACGTAGTCGCCCGGGCGGCCGGCCACCGGCTGCGGTGCCTCCAGGGCGGCCAGCAGGCTCTCGCTGTAACGCTCGATCGTCGCCAGCGGCGACTCGCCGACGCCCTGCGGCTGCCCACCAGCCACCATCTGCGCGGCCAGGCCGGCCACCATCGTGCCGACGCGAAGCTGCATCCAGCCGCCGTCGAGCACCGGCTGCGTCCGCTCGACGAACTGGTCGATCGCCGCCAGATCCTCCGGCGAAAGATAATGCAGCCCCTTGGAGCGGATCCGCGACAGGTCTACCTCGTGGAGCACCGAGCGGAACAGGTCACCCTCGCGGGCCACCTCCCGGGAGAGCTCGTCGAGTACCGGGATCACGTCGCCGCGAGACGGCCCCTCGACCACGATCACGGCGTCGTCATCCTCGCCGAACTCGCGGATGTAGTCGATCCAGAGCTTGTTGTAGTCGCTCTCGGGATCGAGCAGGTCGGTGCGGCTCACCTTGTAGCCGAGGGAGTTGGCGGTCCACAGGCCTGACGCGACCGCCGCAGCAACCGCCACCAGGACCACCGCCCACGGCTGCCACAGACAGAGCCGCGTCCAGCCGACGAGCCCACGGCCGAGCAAGCCGGGCGCATGGCCGACGGGGCGTCGGGCAACGCCTTCCTCCGACGGATCGGAGGCCGGGGCTGGATCGTGAATCGTGAGCATCGAGTGGCAGACGGGGGCGCTGCGGGAGACGGACGGGGGGCGGATCGTAGGGAAGGGTCGCAGCCGGGCCAAGAGCCGCTTTTGAGGTCTCGGTGACCGCGGCAAGCTGGGCAAGCCCCACGCATTGCATCGAAAATTCACTGGCGGCGGGGCACGCCAAAGGCCGAATGAGTGAAGCGGAGCGGTGTCGGGGCGGCACCGCCGGGGTGGCATCAGGGGGACGGGGGAATGACCGCGCGATTCGCTGCGGCCTTGGCCGTGGGATGGCTCTGCGCCTCCCTGGCCGGGCCGACATGGGCGGCCGAACGGCTGCCGAGCACGAGTGGGCTGTCGGCGGGCTTCGCCGACATGACCGCGGCCGGACGGGAGTCGTGCCGCCGGGCGCTGGCCGAACTGCCGCTCGAGCGGATGACGGCCGAGCATCGCCAAATTGCCGAGCACTTCGGCCGGTCGGCGACGCTGCACCGCCGGCTGCCTGCCGAGACGATCCACTGCGAGCCTGCGCTCCTGGACTTCGTGCTATCGAAGCCCGAGACGCTCGTCGATGTCTGGCGGGTGCTCGGCATCAGCCGCGTGGCCCTCGATCCGGTGGCGGCCAACACCTGGCGGCTGTCGGACGGCTACGGCACCACCGGCACCGTGCGGCTGATCCACCATGATCACGGTCCCGGCGGCGGCCTGCTCGTGTTCCACGGCCGCGGCGGCTACGACGGCCCGCTCGCGCCCAAGCCGCTCACCGGCTCGTGCCTGCTCGTGGTGCGGCATGCACCGACGGCCGACGCGGATCAGCCGGCCCAGCGGGTCGAGGTCGAGGCCTTCCTCGATGTCGACGGCCTCGGCCTCGAGATCGTGACCCGCACGCTCCAGCCGTTGATCGTGCGGTCGGCGGCGGCCAACGTCCACGAGATCTGCCTGTTCGTCTCGCAGTTCGCCCGGGCGGCCGATCGCAACCCGGCCGGCGTGGCCCGGCTGGCCGACCGGATGAGCCGCACGCCGCCGGCCGACCTGCGAACGCTCGCGACGCTGGCCGCGGGCGCATCCGGCACGCCACCGGTCCGAACGGCCGCCGACACCTCGCCCGAGCGAGTCCGTGAGGAACTGGCCGCCCGCTGGCTCCCCGCCGAGGCGCTCGACGCCACCCGCCGCTGACGGCCCGCTACAACGCGTCGTCGGTGCGGAGCGTGAGCTCCACGAACCGCTCCAGGGCCTCGGCCGGCGACTCGTGCGGGAAGTTCGAGAGCACCACTTCCTTGGCGTAGAGCTTGCCGATGTAGCGGCGGTGACGGGCCGGCGAGGAGCGGCTGGCCACGAAGTCGCGGTGGGCCGAGTTGATCACGATCTCGTTGCCGGCGGTCTCGTACCGCGACCGCCAGGGTCGGCCGGGCTCGGCCGCAAGCCGATAGGAGGGCAGCCCGCGGGAGCGGCGGTCGCCGGTCGCGTCGTCGCCCGTCACGAACTTCACCTCGACCGTGTCGGCGACCTCCGTCTCGCCCTGCCGGGCCACCACCTCGACCGTCGCCAAGCCCAGGGCGTCGGATCGCACGCGGCAGGCCGAGCCATCGGCGGTCAGCCAGGCGGTGCCCGCCACCAGCCGCCAGTGGAGCGACACGTCGCCGCCCACGGCCACGCCCGCTTTGTCGCGGGCCACTGCCGTCAGCCGCACCTCGCCACCTGGACCACGACGAGCTTGGCGGGGCATGATCCGCACAGCCGCCAAGGGGCCGGGCTCGGCCGCGAACAAGCGGGAATCGCCGGCAGCCTCGGCCTCGTCGGCCTCGGCTCGAAGCGCGGCCGGCTTGGGGATGTCGAAGTAGAGATACTCCTCCGCCGGGAGTTCCGAGAGCGCCGTCACGAACGCCTTGTGGACCTGCCTCAGGATCTGGCGGCTGGCCCGCTCCGTCTCGGCCTCGTCCCGCTCGGCCAGCGCCTGCTCGATGTCGGAGGCGATCTGGACGGCGGCCGCCACGAGCGCCTCGAGCGCGGCGTCGGCCACCACGCCGCTGCGGGTGCCCGGGGCCAGGGCCAGGGGTTCGAAGTCGACGATTCCCTCGAGCCGGCCGTCGGTCCAGGGCGATGCCTGGAAGGGCAAGAGCTCGGCGATCCGCGGCAGCACGCGGGTGCCGTCCTTGCACAGTGAGATCCCGCCGCCCGCGGCCGCCCCTTCGCTGCGTACGTAGACCTCGACCTGCACGTCGCCCAGCGGCGTGGGATAGCGGCGCGGGATCTCGAGCCGCTCGCCGTCGAACTCCCGCGGCGTGACCACGATCTCGCCGCGGACAGCAGGACCGCCGGGCGTGGCCCGCGTGCCCCGCGCCAGCCGGTCGATCACCCGCAGGTCCACGCCGGTGCGCCGAATCCGGTCGCGGAGTTCGGCCGAGAGGTAGCGGGCGATCTTCTC
>JBJTPO010000318.1:0-2259 GCA_046075145.1 Planctomycetota bacterium | reverse complement strand
GGTGCCCCTCGCCTCGCTGGCTACTCGCACCTCCGGGCTCGAAGGGAAGCCGCGGAGCGGGGGCCGGAGCCGTGCTCCGCACGGCGACACAAGCCGGAGCCGACGCCGGGACGGCGGCGACGGTAATCGCCTACACACCGCGGGTGGCGAGGAGGGTCGCGGTGACGATCACCGCGACACCCACCAGATCGAGGACGCAGCCCGCCGCCATCATGCTCCTGAGCGGAATTCGGCCCGTGCCATAGACGAGCGCGTTGCAGGGCGTGCTGACCGGCATCATGAAGCCGAGGCTCGCCGCGAACGTGGCCGCCAGCGCCGCCACCACGGGCTCGGTGCCCGTCGCCATGCCCAACGCGATCGCCACCGGCACCACGATATTCGCGCTGGCGGTGTTGCTCGTGAACTCGCTGGTGATCACGGCCACGGTGGCGGCCAGCGCGACAAGCACCACCCCGGCCCAGGGGCCGACCGGGACGAGCCCGCGGATCGACTCGCCCACGGCCGCCGCCAAACCGGTTGAGAAGCAGAGCGTACCCAGCGCCATCCCGCCGCCGTAGAGCAGCACGATTCCCCAGTCGATCCGGGCCTCGGTCCATTCCAGCGCCGCCCGCTGCCGGCCGCCCCGCTCTCCGCCCGGCAGCACGAACAGGAGCGTCGCTCCGACGATGGCGGCGACACCCTCGGGCAGCCGGTCTTTGAGGAGCCGCGGCCAGGCGTCGTCGGGCCCGCGGATGACGGCCACGATCCCGGGCAGAATCCACAGGGTGACGGTGATCGCGAACGCCGCCGCGGTGGACCACTGGCCCACGGTCCAGCGGCCAAGTCGCGACCGCTCCGCCGCCACGAACGCCCGCACCCCCTCGAGCCGGGCCACCCCCGCCGGAAACATCCGGCCGAGCAGCAGCACGATGATCGTGGTGAGCACCGCCGCCACCGGCACGCCGATCAGGCACCAGCCCGGAAACGAAACCGTGACCCCGAGCTGCTTGCGGATGAAGCCCAGGCCGATCAGGTTGGGCGGCGTGCCGATCGGCGTCGCCAGCCCACCCACCGACGCCGCGAAGGCGACGCACAGCAGAAGCCCCGTGGCGAAGGCGGGCGCCGGGGCCCGCCCCGCCTTCCGTCCGGCCTCCTCGATCGCCGCGACCATGCCCGAGACGATCGCGAGCATCATCGCCGTGACGCAGGTGTTGGAGAGAAAGGCACTCGCCGTGGCACACACGGCCGCCACCGCGGCCAGCACCCGCCCCGGCCGCTCGGCCACGCCCGGCAGCGAGAGCACGGCGAAGGCCAGCCGCTTGTCGAGGCCGTGCAGCCGGATCGCCTCGGCCAGGATGAACGACCCGATGAAGAGGAAGATCAGCGGGTCGGCGAAGGGCGCGAAGACCTCCTGGGCCGGGGCCACGCCGGCCAGCACGCAGGCGACGGCCCCTAACAGGGCCGTCACGGCCAGCGGCAGGGCCTCCGTGATCCAGAGGACCACGGTGGCCACCACGATCACCGCGAGCGATTGAGCCTGGGTGGAAAGGTCCATGAGCCAAGCCTACCCGGCGGGCGTCGTGCAGACGCCCACCGTGGCAGCGGGATTCCATCCCGCTGAATCTGGGCCCGGCCGGCGGATGCATTCCGCGGGTTACAAACCCGCGGCCACTTTTTCCGACTCGCGGGGGTTGCGTGGGTTACGCGGTGGCGGCGGCATCGAGATCCCTCTCCCCACCACAGGCCTGCGAGGGGTTGCCCGTGCCGTGGAGCCGGCCTTGCTGGCGAGCGAAGGCAGGATGCCGAGAGCGAGCCAGCATGGAGCGAGCGAAAGGCAGGATGCCTGAAGCAAGCGTCCGGCGAGACGGCACGGGCAACCCCGAGCCTGCGCGCGCCAGGCAACCCTATTCCTTGAGCGCCGCCTGGGCCGCCGCCAGCCGGGCGACCGGCAGGCGGAACGGCGAGCAGCTCACGTAGTCGAGCCCGAGCTTGTGGCAGAAAATCACCGAGTGGGGATCGCCACCGTGCTCGCCGCAGATCCCGAGCTTGATGTCGGGGCGGGTCTTCTTGCCCCGCTCGACGGCGATCTCCATGAGCTTGCCCACGCCCTTCGCGTCGATCGACGCGAAGGGGTTGGCCTTGAAGATGCCCTCCTCGGTGTAGGTCTGGAGGAACGAGCCCATGTCGTCGCGGCTGGTGCCCAGGCAGGTCTGCGTCAGGTCGTTGGTGCCGAACGAGAAGAACTCGGCCGTCTCGGCGATCTCGTCGGCCGTGAGCGCG
>JBJTPO010000317.1:0-1971 GCA_046075145.1 Planctomycetota bacterium | reverse complement strand
GCCCGAGCAGGAGCAGGTGACGAGGATCCCGCCCGGTTCGAGCAGGTCGCAGGCCACGCGGTTGATCCGGTGGTAGGCCCGGAGGGCGTCGTCGAGGCTGGCCCGGCTGCGGGCGAACTTGGGGGGATCGAGCACCACCATCCCGAAGGTCTCGCCGGCCGCCGCGAGCGCATCGAGCTTCTCGAAGGCGTCGGCCGTCTCGGCGGTGACGGTGCTCACGCCGTTCAAGGCGGCGTTGGCCTCCACGAGCGCCGTCGCCTTGGCGCTCGTATCGACCGCCAGCACGCTGGCCGCCCGGCCCGCGACGGCGCAGGCCAAAGCGAAGCCGCCGGAGTAGGAGAACATGTCGAGCACTCGGCGGCCGCGGGCATGCGTGGCCGCCGCCTGCCGGTTGTCACGCTGGTCGAGGTAGAAGCCCGTCTTCTGCCCCTCGGCCAGATCGACGCCGAACCGCAGGCCGTGCTCCACCACGAACACGGGGTCGGCCGGCTGGACGCCCCGAAGCACGTGGTCGGGCAGGTGGAGCCCCGCGAGCTTCGAGAGGCCGCGCTCGGCGCCCCGCAGCAGGATCCCCCGCGGGGCTACGAGCGACTCGAGCGTATCGGCGATCGAGTCCAGCCGCCGGGCCATGGCCAGGGCGGTCACCTGCACGGCCAGGTAGTCGCCGTAGCGGTCGACGATCAGTCCCGAGAGGTCGTCGCCCTCGCTGTTGACCAGCCGGCAGCCGCCGGCCGGGTCGTCGAAGCCGATCGACTTCCGCAGGGCCACCGCCGCCGCCAGCCGGCTTGCCCAGACGGCGTCGTCGAGCGGCACGGCCGCGTCGAAGGCGTAGAGCCTGACCCGCAGCCGGCTCTGGGAGTTCCACAGGCCGCGGGCCACGAACTGGCCGTCGTGGGTCACGAGGTCGACCACGTCGCCGTCGACGGGCTGCCCCTCGACGCGGTCGATGGCGGAATCGAGCACCCACGGGTGCCGCCCGAAGAAGGGCCGCGCCCGGCGGGGCTTGAGGATCGCCGTGCCGGTCGGCAGCCCGTCAGGCATGCACGACCTGCTTGCCCTGCCCGGGCAGCACGTGCGGGGGCGGCAGGGCGTCGCCGCCGGCGTCGGCCTTCACCGTCCGCCGGCCCGCCCGCTCCGACTTCTTCCGCTCGATCCGCAGCACGCTCCAGCTGAAGACGGCACCCAGCGGGCCGGCCAGGATCGCCGGCAGCAGGACGAGGTTGCCGACCAGCGCGATCGTGAGCATCGACAGCATCATGTGGCCGAACCGCTGCGTCGGCCCGAAGGGCGACAGCGAGAAGACCGAGAGGCCGATCCCGATCACGCCCCAACTCTGGTACATCGCCCGGGCGCAGCCCTTGTAGGCGAGCATGACTGCCTGCTTCCGGTCGAGGCCGTCGGCGATGCCGCGGCGGAACCAGAGCATGAAGTGGACGACGTCGTCGACCGTCACGCCCAGCGCCACGCTCGGGGCCATGACGGTGCCGATGTCGATCAGCAGCGTGCCCCAGTCCATCGACTTGAGCGCCGCGTTGCCCCAGCCCATGCCGCCGAACACCATGATCGCCGGAAACGCCGCCGGCAGCAGCAGCACGAGCCCCGCCGAGGCGGCTCGGCAGAGCACGATCATCACGGCCACGATGATCGCGAAGTCGGTCACGAACCCGAAGATGAGCCCGTCGAGGAGCGAGTGCTGCGCCTTGTAGACCAGCGGCACGAGACCCGTGCAGTCCACCGAGACGCCCGTCACGCCCCGCGCGGAGAGGTCGGCGAGGATCGGGTCGATCTTCGACCGC
Source organism: Planctomycetota bacterium (assembly GCA_046075145.1). Taxonomy (GTDB): domain Bacteria; phylum Planctomycetota; class Planctomycetia; order Pirellulales; family UBA1268; genus QWPN01. Next base: position 175 of record JBJTPO010000317.1, on the reverse strand, counting down.
AGATCCCTCTGGAACAGGGCGTAATCGACCTCCTTGATCGCGCTCACGCGGGCGCTGATCCGCCAGAGCTCCTGCTCCCGGCCGTCGGGCAGCACGGCGTCGCGGAGGTAGTCGCCGTCGAGGAAGTCCTGCCGATGGGCCGTCAGGCGGCGGTTGAGGACGCTCCGCTTCGTGC
>JBJTPO010000316.1:0-11042 GCA_046075145.1 Planctomycetota bacterium | reverse complement strand
CACGATCACCCACAGCGACGTCTGGGACCCCAACAACCGCAACAACACCGCCCGCACGCCGACCGACCCGCAGGAGGCCGACCTGATCGTGTCGAAGACCGTGAACGACCCGACGCCCAACGTCGGCGACACGGTCACCTTCACGGTCACGCTCGAGAACCTCGGGCCGAGCTCGGCGCAGAACGTGGCGGTGGCGGACCAGCTGCCGGCCGGCCTGCAGCTCGTCTCGGCGACGCCCTCGACGGGCACCTTCAACGCGGGCACTGGCGTCTGGACGCTCGGCACGGTCGCCTCCGGCACGACCAGCACGCTCCAGGTGGCCGCCTTGGTGCTTGCCCCGTCGTCCGGCCCCGTCTCGCCCCAGGAGAACGTCGCCACTGCGACCTCCACCACGCCCGACCCGAATCCCGACAACAACACCGACAACTCGACCGTCGTGCCGCGCTCGGCCGATCTGGCCGTGACGAAGACGGTGGACAACGCCGAGCCCTCGATCGGTGAACTCGTCACGTTCGAGATCGTGGTGGCCAACTACGGCCCCGACACGGCGACGCTGGTCACCGTCAACGATCCGCTGCCGAGCGGCCTGGAGTTCGTGTCGGCCTCGGCCAGCCAGGGTGCCTACGTTGCGGGCACCGGTGTCTGGACGGTGGGCACGGTGACGACCGCCGACACGCCGACGCTCTCAATCACCGCCAAGGTGATCCGCCGCACCGGCGGCACCGAAACCAACACCGCCACCGTCTCGGGCCACGAATACGATCCCGACCCGTCCAACAACACCGACTCGGTGGAGGTGGAGGTGCAGTCGAGCGGCGTGATCGTGGGCACCGACATCGGCTGCATCACGGGGCCGTTCGTCCGCGTGATCGACCCCGACACGGGAGCCGACCGGATCATCCCCTTCTTCGCCTACGAGCCGAGCTTCCGCGGCGGCGTGCGGGTGTACGGGGCCGACGTCACCGGCGACGGGATCCCCGAGATCCTGACCGCGCCGGGCCCGGGCCGGCCGGCGCAGGTGCGGGTGTTCAGCGAGACGGGCGTGCCGTTGCCGCAATACAACTTCTTCCCCTTCGGCCCGCGGTATACCGGTGGTCTCGAGATCGCTGCCGGCAGCGTGACCGCGGCCGGCACGACCCAGATCGTGGTGGGCCAGAGCCGGGGCGGGACCGTTCGCGTGTTCAACGTGACGCCGGGCGCCGCCACGCCCGTGGCAAGCTCGCCGATCCGACAGCTGCAGCCTTTCGGGGCGGGCTTCCGCGGCGGAGTGAGCGTGGCCACGGCCGACCTCGGTAGCTTCTCGGGCCGGACGCGGACCGTGTCCAATCCCGACGGGATCAGCGAGCTGGTCGTGGGCAGCGGGCCCGGCATGCCCGCCACGGTCAAGGTCTACAACGGCGTGCCGAATCCGCCGGCGACGATCAACTCCTTACGGGCGATCGCGCCGGGCTATGCCCGCGGCGTGTCGGTCTCGCGGCTGCCGTCGAGCACCGGCGCGGCCGACAAGATCCTCGTGGCGGCCGGCAGCGGCGCTGGCGGTCTGGTCGAGACCTACAGCGGCCTCTCCCGCACCCGCGAGGCCGCCTTTCAGGCGTTCAGTGGCACCCGGGCGGCGATCTTCGCGGCCGCGGTGAGCGAGGCCGAGATCTTCACCGTCGAAGGGGAGTTCGGCCGCACCAATGGCGTGCGGCGGAACAGCTCGACCTCGGGCGCCGGCGGCCGACTCCTGCCGCAGTCAACCGTCGCCTACCCGCCGCTGCGGGTCTCGATCCTGCGGCGGTGATAGTTCACGGCTTCGGGGGCATCCCTGCCCCCCGCAGCCTTGGCGGCCCGCGGGCCTTCCGGCCCCGGCCGCCGGCCGCACCTCCGGGCGGCCGTGCTCGTGCGCGGCCCGGCGATCAGCGTCTGCTTCGACGAATCCTTTCTCCACGACATCAACTCATCGGCTTGCTCGGGGCTGCCCGTGCCGTGGAGCCGGCGCAGGAAACCAAGCGCAGCCCGGAGGGCGAAAGCGCGGTTTCCTCCGAGCGCAACCCCACTGGCCCGCGAGGGGCTGCCCGTGCCGTGGAGCCGGCGTAGGAAACCGAGCGCAGCCCGGAGGGCGAAGCAAGGTTTCCTCCGAGCGAGCGAAGGGCACGAAGCCCGTAGCGAGCGTCCGGCGACACGGCACGGGCAGCCCCGAGCCGCGCGCGCGACAGGCCCCTACCAGCGGTACTCGGTGCCCAGGTTCGCACCGTGGAGGAACAGGCCGCCGTTGTCGTTGATGCCGGTGCCGGCCCCGGCGGCAGTCGCGAAATCCCACTGGGCCGGGGCCAGGGCGGCGCCCGTCAGCCAGTAGAGGTTGTAGCCGGCCCGCAGGCCCCAGCGGTCGGTGATCCGGTAGATGAGTGTGCCGTTGAGCCCGCCGATGAAGCCCACGCCGCCGGCCGTGGCTGACTCCGCCGGCCGCTCTGGCCCCGAGATCGTGCCCACGATCGGGTCGGCCGACTGGTAGGCGGAGGTGCCGCAGAGCGCCGTCTTCCACCAGCCTTCGACGGCCCACCGGTCCCACTGCCGCCGGCCCCGCATGCCGAGTTGCGCGCCGAAGTAGTTCGTGCTCGTCCGCACGGTGTAGTTGGCCGGCTCCGGAGGCGAGCAGCAGAGCACGTTCAGGTTCGCCGTCTCGTTGAGCCCCGCCCAGACGAATCCGGCCAGCCAGTCGATGCAGTGGCAGTTGCGGCGGCAGCGGGTCAGGCCGCACCAATCCGGGCCGCACTCCTCGCAGCAGTCGTAGCAGAAGACGTTGGCCTCGGCGATGCTGAGCGTCGAGGCGTAGGTGCCCCGCACCTGCTCGGCATCGTTGAAGTTGTTGACGGCCAAGCCGAGCGGCGGGGGCAGTTCGAGGTTGTCGGGCCCATTCACGGTCGCGTCGCCGAACATCCCGTAGATGCCCGTGTAGCCCACCTCCCAGCCCATGCTGTCGTTGATGAACTGGCCGTAGAAGAGGCGAAAGCCGGTGCCGATCCCCGGCTGGAGATCCTGGGCGGTCATCACCGGGAGATTGGTGTCGGCGTTGTAGACCAGAGGCGCGTTGCCGATCTGGGCGTTGCGCTGCAAGAACAGGACGTCGAAGATCGCGTAGTGGCTCCAGCCCGGGCAGCAGGAGCAGCAGCAGCGGCGGAGTTCCTCCATGCAAGCGTCGTCAGGCAGGTCCTGGGTCAGGACCTCGCCGGGCGTGAATGTGGGGCTGACCGGTTCGGTCGGCACCCCGGGATCGTCCGCCACGGCCGCTTCTGAAACCAGCGACGCGAGCAACGCGGTGGTCGCCAGCCATGCCCACCCACGTGGTCCGATCGCCTGAAAACGCCCCATGCCCTACCCCCCGGCATCCCCTTCCCGTCGATCACTCCGATCGACACCCCCCAAAGGCTATCGGCCTCCGGCGGCCGGCGCGTGAGGCCGGCCGATCGCCCCGCAGGCCACGACCAGCCCATTTCACAGCCCAGGGCTGGCCGTTACGGATCGCGTCGAGTTTGCGGCCGCAGAAGGGGCATGAGCGGCCTACTGGCCCGCCGCCACCGCCTCCAGGGCGTAGCCGGCGGCCGGCGTGCCATCGTCGCCCAGCTTGCCGGCCGCCCAGAGCATCCCGCGGCGTTCCGGGGCCTGCGACATGGCTCGCGCCAGGGGCGCTTGTACTCGGTGACCAGGCAACGCGTGGCCTGGCATACGACGGCGTCCTGTCACCGCGGGTCGGTGACGGTGCCGGCGAAGAGGACGGCGCCCGTGCCCGGCTCCACCACGGCCCAGGCGAAGGGGCGGTCGGCCTTCACCTCGAGCGGCTCCTCGGGAATCACGGCCGCCCGCGTGGCCACGATCACGCCCGTGGCGGCCGCCGCCTCGGTGCCCTCCTCGGAAACCTCGACGAAGCCCTCGTGCACCACGTCGGAGACGAAGAGATCCTTCGTGCCGTCCATGCCCGAGAGGTCGGCCCGGCCCGCCACGAAGGCCTGCTTCATGCCCAGTGACTGAAGCGCGGCGGTGAGCGAGAGCGGCTTGCGGGCCGTCCACTTGGGGAGCGACAGGATCACCGGTCGCTGCCGGACGCCACCCGCGGCGTTCCACTGGGCCCGCCAGTCACCCGCGAGTCCCACGAGCACGGCCGGCAGGCCGTCGGCCTTGGCCGGCACGACGAGCACCATCGCCAGCCGATCGCCCGCGTAGGGAATCTCGCAGACGGTCGCGGCCGTGCCGCCATCACCCAGCTTCCCCGCCACCATCTTGCCCGAGGCATGCATGAACGGCACCTCGGCCTTGTCACCGCCCGCGAGCGTGAAGCCCTCCGGCCGCGTCGCCGACTTCTCGAAGGGCTTTGCCCACGGGGCCTTCATGTAAATCGCATTGGTGAGCACGAGCCTGGTCAGCGGCGTGATCGTGTCTGACTTCAAAAGCTCGGGGATCTTGTCGGCCGTGTGCTCGCCCACCCAGGCGTTGATCTCGCGGCGGGCGTCCTCGGGCCGGGAGGCAAAATCCACAATCCCTGCGACCGCCCCGTACTTGTTCTCGAGCAGGCCGGTGAAGTCGGCCTCCAGCCGCTTGCCCTGCTGCGCCCAGATCCGGTTGGCCACGTCGAGCTTGATCTTCTCCCCCTTGGCCTCGGCCAGCAGCGTGCGGAGTTCGGCGGCCGCCGCGGCGATCTGTTCTCGATCGTCACTCACTCCGAGCACGGCAGCGATCTCGGCAGCCGTCTCCCCGCGGGCTCCGGCATGGGTCATCGCCAACGCCTCCCAGACGCTCGCCGGCGAGAGGATCGCGTTGCCTTCGCCCGAAGCCCGCACGAGTTCCCAGGCGAGCTTGGACGTGCCCTCCGCAGCCTCGACGGCCGAGCCGGGTGGCGGGGGCGGCGGCACGATCGTGGGCGAATCAGCCCGCACGGCTGCGGCGGCAAACAGGCCGACCGCGGCGATGATGCAGAGACGGGAACGGTCGAGGGTGCACATCGGTAGGTCTCTCCGGGGTGTCGATCAGATTTCCAACGTCGCGAGCATCTCGTCGAGGGACTGTCGGGCCTGCTGCTCCTTTGCCTGAAGTTCGCCGATCTCCTTGCGGAGCGCCTCGATCCGGTCCTCCTGCTCGGCGAACTTGCCGACATAGCGGGTGTAGAGGTCGCTCGCCCGATCGAGCTGGGCCATGTTCTGCCGGATCCGCTCCTGCTCCTGGGCCACGACCTGGATCTCCTGCTCGCGGCGGCCGCGTTCCTGGGCGAGTCGCTCGATCGCCCGCTTCCGCTCGATCACGTCCGCGAGGGCCTGTTTGATGGCGGGGCTCGTCACCTTGGCGTTGGAGCAGACGAGGATCGCCGCGTCGTCGAGATTCATGAGCGCCATGGCCTGGGAAAACACTCGCTCCTCGGCCACGACGAGCGTGGCGGGCTTGCCGGGCGCCGCCTCGACGGCGAACCGGTAACGGTCGCGGGTCTTCTCGGCCGGCTGCGCCGGTTCGACGAGCACCCAGCCGTCCTCCAGTGGATGCTCGATCAACAGCTTCACGGCGTCACCGCCCGAGTTCTTCACCTCGAAGGCCTTCCGCCGCGCCTGCTTGCGGGAGACGACGAGCGTGCCCTTGACGAGCTTCACGCTGACGAGCTCCTCGGGCCCGGCCTCGACCCGCGGGGCCACCTCGACGTCGAGATCCACCGCGTAGGTGAGCAGCCGGCTCGAGCCGGCGGGCAGGTCCTCGATCCGGGCGTCGCCGGCGTAGGCGCCGGCGTCGAAGACCGTGATCGGCCCCTGCATCAGGTCGAGCTTGGTCGAGTTCACCAGCCGCACGCCGGCGAGCGGATGCTTGGGCATCACCCGCTCGTCGTAGACCGAGACCTTCTCGGCCTCGACCTGGTCGGCCACGATTGGCAGCATCGCCGAGCGTTGCCGGGCGATCGAGACCGGCGCGGCGATCTCGTAGCGGAAGAGTTCGCCGAGGGCCTCGCCGGCCGCCACGCTCCGGATTGCGGCCATGCCGTCGGCTGACAGGTCCCGGAGGCCGTTTTGTTGCTCCTGGAGCTGGCGGGCCGCCTCCTCCATGGGGCGGAAGGCGGGCTTTGCCGCCGGAGGTGCGGCGGCAAGCCCACGCATCCCGCCGGCTTCACCCTTCTCCTCCGCCCGCTTGGCGAACTCCCGCTCCGCGCTGGCCATGTCCTGCCCGTAGACCTGCGGCGCGAGCGACGCATACAGCTCCGGCTCCACGACCGGCCGCGGCACGTAGAGCGGCTGGTAGAGATCCATCACGAACGAGATCGGCCGGCCGCTCACGAGCGACATCCGCACGTCTTTCCAGTCGCGGTCGGTCGTGTTCTCCACGATCGCCCAGCCTTGCAGCAGCGCCTTGTCGGCCGGCTTCCCGGCCCGCTGGTCATCGCGTGCCGCCTCGTCGCCGCCCAGCACCAGTCGGTAGCTCGTCTTCCAGACCGGCGACTCCTGCACGTAGCCCACGCGAACAGGCCGCTCGCCCTCGCCGGCGAAGGCGAGTGAGACTGCCTTCTTCTCGTTGTCGTGGCCGAGCGCCAGCACCGCGAGGGCCTGCTCGAGTTCGTGCTGCAGCTTCTCGTCGACCAGCCGGATCCGGGTGATCGCGTCGAGGGGCAGCGTCCGCAGGCCGTCGGCCGTGAGGATCGTGATGAACTCCTTCTCCACCGCGCGGTCGTCTCCCACGGGCACCTGCCGCCGCTCGACGCCCACGATCTTGCCGCTCGCCGGCGGCGCCGCCTCCACCTCGATCCGCTCGCCCCGCAACTGGCCCAGGATTCGGCCGATCGAGGGATCGTCGGTGAGGTCGATCGCGAAGGTGCCGAGGGTCTTGGTGATCGGGTCGCGGGAGGCGTAGCTCACCGCCGGCACCGTGCCGCCGCCGAGATCCTCGACCACCATGCTCTTGAGCAGGTCGTTGACGTTCTCGCTCTTGAAGCTCATCTCGACCGTCGCGTCGCCGGTCACCTTCCCGCCGTGCTGGAAGTAGCCGACACCCGAGGTGAAGAGCACGACCTTCTCGAGCGGAAGGTCGGCCGCGGCCGGCTCGGCGGCGAGGAGCGACCCCGGGGACGAGCAGGCCACGAGGCAGGTGGCGGCAAGGCAACGCCGGGTGGCTGCGTTCAGTGGCAGACGGATCATGGAACAAGGCTCCGGGGCTGGATCGAGCCGCGTCGGGCGACTGAATGACCTGGGATGCGAATCGTCGGCCAAAGGTTCCCACCGGCGGCGGCCGGCGGCAAATCGCCTTTCAACCCCGTTGGTTGTGGCCACCGTCGCGCCAGAGGTAGGCTCACCGGGCCGCGTTCATGGAGCGTATTGAGGTCGCGGCCCGCGGCGGCGGACACCGCCCGAAGAAGGTGCAGACATGGGCAAGCGGCTGGCACGGCGGCAACGGCGGGTGACGGTGGGCGTCGAGCAGCTCGAGTCGCGGGCCATGCTGGCGGTCGTCAGCGGCAGCGTGCAGCGGTCGGTGGATGCCTCCGGCCTCGACCCCAACGACCCGCTCTTCGCCGGCATCGCCGGTGTCACCGTGCAGCTCCGCAATCAGGCCGGGGCTTTGATCACCCAGGCGGTGACCGACTCCAGCGGCAACTACACGTTTCCCGGCGTCACCGCGGGTCAACGGAGCGTGTCGGTCGTGCTGCCGAGCGGCTTCCTGGGCACCTCCGCCCAGTCGCTCTCCTACAACCTCACCGTCGGCGTTACGGATGTCACTGGCCTCACGTTCGCCCTCGCCAGCCGCGGCCAGGCGATCGCCCAGAACCTCTACGAACTCGTGCTCCAGCGGTCGCCCACGGCCGACGAGCTCGCCGCTTCGGCGGGACGGCTCACCGCCGGCCAGCCCGTGGCGCAGGAACTCGGCCGGCTGATCCAGTCGGCGGAGTTCGCCTCCGTCGTGCGGCCGGTGGCCGGCTTCGTGCAGGCCATGTTTCCGGGTGTGCTCCAGATCGAGACGGTCCGGGCCAGCGGCCAGGAGCAGCGGCTGGGCATCACGCCCGCGGCCACGTTCCAGGGCATCATGGGCTCGCAGCCGTTCGTGGCCGCCTATGGTGACACCAGCCGGCTCTCGAATGGCGACTACGTCCGGTTCCTCTACCGGCGGCTGCTCGACCGGGCCCCCGCTCCCGGCCCGTTCCGCGCGTCGGTGAATCAGCTCGCCGCCGGCACGCCCCGCGGTCAGCTGGCCGTCAATCTGGTCAACACTCCGGCCTTCCAGGCCCGTGGCAACCTCACGAAGCAGTACCGGGGCGCGATCACCTACGCCGGCATGCTCGGCCGCGAGGCCAATCCCGGCGAGATCCGGGCGTTCGCGGCGGGCGATGGCAACCCCGTACAACTCGCCCGCCAACTGAGCCGCTCGGCAGAGTTCCGGAATCTCACCGGCTACACGTCGACCGCCACGTGGGACGTGATGGCGATGGCGGCGTCGCTCGACGCGGCCGTGGCGCCGCTCGACCGCCTGCAGCGGTACAACCCGACGACGCAGAAGTTCGACCTACCCGTGGCGGCCGGCTCGCTGACGAGTACGGCGGCGGCTCCGAAGAACGTCTACTTCCTGTCGCACGGCTGGGCGCCGGGCCAGAGCGAGGCGGTGCTCCTCGGCTCGACGCCGGGCGACCCGCTGAAGTCGTGGAACGCCAACCCGGCGATCCCGCCCTGGCTGTTTGATCCCACCTCCCAGGTCGCCTCGACGGGCATGGCCCAGACGATCATCGACGCCGATCCCAAGGCGCTCGTGGTGGCCTACAGCTGGCTTGACCTGTCGGCCACGCCGGTTGCGGCCGACGAGGTGGACGTCTCCCTGACCGCGAGTGGCACCGGCACCACGCTCACGGTCGGCGACACGTCGCAGCTCAGCGTCGGCCTGACCGTCAGCGGCGTGGGCATTTCGGACGGGACGAAGGTGTCTGCCCTCGTCAGCCCGACGCAGGTGACGCTCAGCCAGGCGGTGACCGGCACCCTCTCGAACGAGACGCTCACGTTCACGGGCCCCGACCTCGAAAGCACGATCCGCTCGCTGCTCTACGTCGGCCAGTCGGAGTCGCGATCGCAGTGGGCGGGACTGATGCTGGCCCAGGCCATCCAGCAGGCGCTCGCCGCCGACTTCTTCGGGGCGAATCAGGGGCTCATGCACCTGATGGGCCACAGCCACGGGGCGAAGGTGGCCACGGTGGCGACGGTGGCCCTCGAGGCGGCGAACGTGCCGGTGTCGCAACTTACGCTGTTCGACTCGCCCGAGACGGGTCCCTCCGCCCCGATCCCGCTCGATGTCCCCGGCATCGGCGGCGGACAAAACTTCGTCTGGAGGTTCCTGCAGGAGCTGCCCCCGGGCACGATCAGCAAGACGCCCGTCGCGGTCGGCCGGCAGGCCACGGGGGGCACGTTCGTCGACAACCACTACTCGAACAGTGGCTTCGGGGCCCCCATCAACGGGTTTACCGGGCTCGGCAGCGTCGTGGACGTGATGCTGCGGCCAGACTCTCTCTACAACCCGCGCGGCGCCCTCGATATCCCCGGCGCCTTGGGGGCGTTGTTCCCGTCCCACTCGTATCCGCCGGCCTGGTACGCGCAGGCGAGCCTGCAAAACCCGTCCGCCGCGAGCAACGTCAAGAACGGCTTGTATTGGTCGCCGCTCTTGAATCCGGCCACGACCGTCGGCCTCCAACCGTCTTACGAGCAGTTCCGTCCGCTCCTCCCGAATCCCGGCGAGTTCGTGCAGCGGCAGTTCGAGGTCACGGGCGGACCTGTCTCAGCGGCGGTGACGGTCGACTCGACGCCCCTCGTCTATGCGGTCCAGCCGACGACCGGCACCGTCACCAACTCCGGCAGTGCGCTGACGTTCAGCATCGGGGGATCGACTCCCCTGTCGATGGCCACGATCAGTTTCGTGCCGTACGCGACCGACCCGAATGATTCGCCGGTTGGAACGGGCCTCGAACTCGATGTCGCGTTCTCCGGCGTCGATGCCGGTGAGACCGTGCAACTGGTGGTCTCCGTGCATGGCATGGCCGTGCCCCAGGTCAATCTTCCGCCCGAGCTGCTCAGCGGATCGACGGGCTTCATGACGATCCCGCTCTTGACGCTCGACGGGGCAACGTCGGGAGCCGGGCCGCGGATGGCGACGATCAGCCTGGACGTGTTTCGGGACTTGACCATCATCGACGGCGCATTCGCCTCGGCCGCCAATCCCGTGCCGCAGTTGGTCTTCAGCCTGATCGGCTCGGCGGGCGCCACCGCGAGCGCGACCGTCACCAACATGCGGCAGTTCGGCTGCCCAAGTATTCAATAATCCGCCGCCGCGCCGGCCTCGAGCAACCGCGCGATCCGCCGGCCGGGCGCGGTCATCGCCAGACCGTCGAGGGCCGCGAGCGCGACGAGCCGGCGGGTCGAGGTGGTAGCCGGCGAACGGGCGAGCCGCCGCTCCACGACGCGGCACGTGACCCGGTGGTGCGTGACCGCGTAGGCCACGGTGCCGAGCGGGCGGTCGCCGGCCCGGCGCCGGTCGCCCGCCTCGGCCCGCGGGAAATCCCAGAGCCCCTCCCACCACTCGCCCGCCCCGCGCCGCACGACCACCACGCGATCGTCGCGGCGGAACACGACGGCCGTCTCGCGGATCTGCTTCGCGGCTCGTTGCCGGGGCATGACCGGGATCGCGTCCACCCGGCCGGGGGCCCGGGCGACACGGCCCGTGGCCAGCGGGCAGCGGTTGCACCGCGGCCGCGCGACGGTGCAGATCGTGGCACCCAAATCCATCAGGGCCTGATTGAAGACCCCCGCCTGCCGCCGCGGCAGCAACTCGGCCGCGATCCGCCAGAGCGGCTCGTCGCCGGCCCCGCCCACGGGCTTCGCATACCCCACGAGCCGGGCGAGGACGCGGCGGCTGTTGGCCTCCACGATCGGCTCCGGCGCTCCGAACGCGATCGAGGCAATCGCACCGGCGGTGTAGCGGCCGATGCCGGGCAGCCCGCGGAGCCCGGCGGCCGTGCGGGGAAACTCGGCGCCGTGCTCGGCCACGACCTGCTTCGCGGCCGCGTGCAGCTG
>JBJTPO010000315.1:0-5207 GCA_046075145.1 Planctomycetota bacterium | reverse complement strand
CGGGCCGCCGAGGCTGGGGATGCCCTGAGCGGGGGCGTTTTGCGGCGGCGGCTGCAGGCCCTGAAATGGGGGCGAAGGCGGCTGCGGGGGAAAAACGAGTCCGCCTCCCTGGGGCGGCGGCAACGGCCCCACCGGCGCCTGACGCAAGGGCTGCATCGGCATCGGCGGCGGCAGCGGGGCGTATTGCTGGGCAGGCGGGATCGCCGGGGGAGGGGCGGCCACCGGCTGGCTCGTACCCGGCAACGGGATCACCCGCGGCGCATCGACCGGAGGCAGGCTGCCGGAGGCCAGCCTCGCCTGCTCGGCCCGGGCCACGACCGACTCTGGCGGCACCGACGCGGCTGGCGCCATGGCAAGATCCACCACCCGCTCGTCACGGATCTCCCAGGGGATCAGGTTCTCGGTGACGAAGTCGAGCGGAAAGTACTGATACCACGGGATCGGGAACGGCTGCCGGACGGTCAGCGTCTCGTATCCGTCCTTCACCAGCCGGATCTTCCGCGTGCCGTAATAGACGAAGTCGTGGGAGACAGGCGTGGCGCCGAGTTGGTAGTCGTCGACGTAGACAAGCGCCCCGGGCGGGTTGCTGCGAATGGTCATCCGCCGCTGGACGCACCCCGAAGTGGCCAGCGCGGTAACGAAGGCGGCGACGAGGGCGACGCGACGCATGGCGGGGACGATAGGGAGCGGCCCCCGCCGCCGCCAGCCCAACGCCGACTTGCCCAGGTTCCCCGGCCTGACAGGTATCGCCCCGCCGGCCCCGGGGCTACACTCTGCGTTTTTGCGGCCGCGGCCCCCGGAAACCTACGCGTGGGATCTGGCACGAGCCTCGAACACTGCTCCCTCTCCGACATCGGTCGGCGCCGTGCGAGCAATCAAGACGCGCAGACGGTCGCGGAGCCGTACAACACGGAGCAGTATCGCCGCCGGGGCTGGCTCCTGCTCGTGGCCGATGGCATGGGCGCCCATGCGGCCGGCGAGACGGCCAGCGCGATCGCGGCCCAGCAGGTGCCTCTGGCCTACGAGAAGAACGTCCACCGGACGGCGCCGCTCGCGCTCCGCTCGAGCCTGCTCCACGCCAACGCGGTGATCCACGCGCGCGGCGAGAGCACGGCCGACCTCAAGGGCATGGGCACCACCTGCACGACTCTCGTGATCGTGCCCCGTGGCGCGCTGGTGGGCCATGTAGGCGACAGTCGTGCCTACCGCGTCCGCGGCGGAACGATCGAGCAGCTCTCGCGCGACCATTCGCTGGCGTGGGACATGGAGGCGGCCCGACGGACCGCTGGTGGCGAGGCGATCCCCGCCCCCCCGAAGAACATCATCACGCGATCGATGGGACCCCACGGCAGACTCGAGGTCGACGTCGAAGGCCCATTCGCGGTGGAGGAAGGCGACGTCTTCGTCCTTTGTAGCGACGGGCTTTCGGGGCAGGTCGCCGACGAGGAGATCGGGGTCTTCGCGGCGACCCTGCCACCCAACGAAGCTGCCGCCGCGATGCTCGGCCTGGCGCTCGTGCGCGGCGCTCCAGACAACGTCACACTGATCGTCGCGAAAGCCGGGCCCAAGGAAGTGACCGACCCGGCCGCCGCCAACACGCCATGGCCCCTGGACGACGAGCCGCAGAAGAGTCAGCCCGGCGCTCTGCCATGGCGCACGCTGGGCCTAGCCGGTGGCGCGCTACTCGCAGCCCTGATCGTTCATCCGCTGGCCCTCACGCACCCAGCGACCGGACTGATCGGCAAGCTGCTCGGACCCGGCTTGGCCGAAGCCGTGGGCTGGTCGGCGACCGTCGGCATGGCGCTGCTCTGCGTCGCCGCGCTCGTCGCCGCCTTGGTCGGAAGCATCGCCCCGCAGGGCGGCGCCATGCCCACGCTCAAGCCGGGAGGCCGCCTGGGCAATGGCCCCTACCGCTCCTACGTTTGCAGCCCCACGCCGGGCCTCGTGGAGGGCATCGTGGCAAGCGTCGAGACCGCGGCCGACGGCCTCTCCGACCGGGAACGACAGAAGGCGTTGAAACACGTCGCCGCCACCCGCCAGGCCATCGCCGCCGGTGCGCCGCCGCAGGCGCTTGCCGAGGCGGCGAGGGCGATCGCCGTCTACCGGCAATCGGTCGAGGCCGCCCGCAGCGATGATACGACCCGAATCCAGGCTGAGTGACGCCGCCGGCAAGCGGTGACATTCCTGGCGAGCGCCGCCGAAAACGGCCTGCCGGCGGAAGGGGGCGGCTGGGTACACTCCGCCGGCCATGAAGATCATCACCCGCTACGTGTTCTCGGAACTGCTGCAGGTGTTTCTGGTAGCGCTGTCGGCGCTCACCCTCTTCATGCTCGTCGTGGGCCTCGTCAAGGAGGCCCAACAGCAGGGGCTGGGCCTCGTGCAGATCCTGTCACTTGTGCCCTACGTGCTCCCCGAAGCGATGCGGTTCGCCGTGCCGGGCACGATGCTCTTCGCCGTCGCCAGCGTGTTCGGCCGGATGAGCGCCTCCAACGAGGTGACCGCCCTCAAGGCCGCGGGCATCACCCCCATGGCGCTGGTCTGGCCGGCACTCACGCTGGGAATGGTCGTGAGTTTCGTGTCGGTCTGGCTCAACGACGTGGCCGTCTCCTGGGGCCGCGACGGGGTCCGCCGGGTGGTGGTCAACAGCGTCGAGCAGATCATCTACGGCCGCCTGCGGCAGCAACGAAGCTACAGCACGGCCGAGGTCTCGATCCACGTCAAGGGCGTGGACGGCAAGCGGCTGATCCGGCCCACGCTCACCGTCCAGTCTTCCTCGGGCCGGCCCGCCACCTTCTCGGCCGCCGAGGCCCAACTCACCGCCAATCCCGAGGCCGGCACGCTCGTCGTGACGTTCCGTGACGGCACGCTCCACATGGGTGACTACAGCGCCTCGTTTCCCGACACGATCGTCCGCGAGGTGCCACTCGACGCTGTCAGCCGCAAGGGCGTGGCCTCGACCAGCCCCTCGGAAATCGCGATGTCCCAGTTTGGCGAGGCCCGGCAACGCCAGATCGCCAAGATCGACCAGGTCGAGCAGGTGATCGCCGGCAAGGCGGCCCTCGGCCTCGTTACCGGCCGCCTCGAGCATGCCCTTCCGATCTACACGCAGCCCGACCGTGACCTGCTGCGGCACGAACGCAACCGGATGCATCGAATCGTGATGGAGCCGTGGCGGCGCTGGGCCAACGGGTTCAGCTGTCTGTGCTTCGTCCTGGTGGGCGCCCCGATGGCCATCCGGATGCGGAACGCCGACTTCCTCACCAGCTTCTTCATGTGCTTCCTGCCGATCCTGATCGTCTACTACCCCGTCTTCATGCTCGGGGTCGATCAGGCCAAGCGAGGCTCGGTTCCTCCCGTCGCGGTCTGGTTCGGCAACGTCCTGATTGTGTTCTGGGGATGGTGGCTGCTTCGCCGCGTCGTCCGGCAGTAGAATGGTGGCTTTCCGAGAAGGATCCGGAGCGACATGGCATGAAGACGATGAAGGCCCTGGTCAAGCGGGAGTCGAAGCCGGGATTGTGGCTCGAGGACGTGCCCGTTCCCGAGATCGGGATCAACGATGTGCTGATCCGGGTGGACCGCACGGGAATCTGCGGCACCGACCTCCACATCGAGAAGTGGGACGCCTGGGCCCGGAAGACGATCCCAGTGCCGATGGTGGTGGGCCACGAGTTCGTGGGCGAGATCGTGGCAGTCGGCTCAAACGTCAGTGACTTTTTTCCAGGCGAGATCGTCTCCGGCGAGGGGCACGTCGTCTGTGGCCGCTGCCGCAACTGCCTCGCCGGCCGGCGGCACCTCTGCAAGAGCACCTCGGGCGTGGGCGTGAACCGGCCTGGAGCCTTTGCCGAATACCTGGCCCTGCCGCAGAGCAATGTCTGGCACCAGGCGGCGGGCATCGACCTCGACGTGGCGGCAATCTTCGACCCGCTCGGCAACGCCGTCCACACGGCCCTCTCGTTCGACCTGCTCGGCGAGGACGTGCTCGTCACCGGGGCCGGCCCGATCGGGATCATGGCCGTGGCGGTGGCGAAGCATGCCGGCGCCCGCCACGTCGTGATCACCGACATGAACCCCTACCGCCTCGCCCTCGCCAAGCGGATGGGAGCCACCGTAGCGCTCGACGTCCGCTCCGGAAGCCTTCAGCAGGTGATGGCCGACCTCGACATGAAGGAGGGCTTCGACGTGGGCCTCGAAATGTCGGGCTCACCGGCGGCCCTCCGGCAGATGCTCGACGCGATGTGCCACGGCGGCAAGATCGCGATGCTCGGGATCCCGTCCGAGCCGATCGCCATCGACTGGAACACGGTCGTCTTCAACATGCTCACGATCAAGGGCATCTACGGCCGGGAGATGTACGAGACCTGGTACAAAATGACCGTCATGATCCAGAGCGGGCTCGACGTCGCGCCGGTGATCACCCACCGCTTCCACTTCACGGAGTTTGAGCGGGGGTTCGCGGCGATGAAGAGCGGCGAGAGCGGCAAGGTGATCCTCAAGTGGAAAGACGCATGAGAAGGGACGGGGCATGAGCCGAGAATCACTCTGGGAGTCGCTGGCGGAGCAGTCCGCCGCGATGCGGGCCGCGGGCACCTACAAGACCGAGCGGATCATCGACGGACCGCAACGGTCCCGAATCTCGGCGGGGGGCCGGACCGTGCTCAACCTGTGCGCCAACAACTACCTCGGCCTGGCCGACCATCCCGAGGTGGTGGCGGCGGCCCGGGAATCGCTCGACCAATGGGGCTACGGCCTGGCGAGCGTGCGGTTCATCTGCGGCACGCAGCGGCTCCACAAGGATCTCGAGGCCAGGCTCAGTTCGTTCGTCGGCATGCAAGACACGATCCTCTACAACTCCTGCTGGGATGCCAACGGGGGGCTGTTCGAGACGATCCTCGGGCCGGAGGATGCGATTGTCTCCGACGAACTCAACCACGCGAGCATCATCGATGGCATCCGGCTCTGCAAGGCGAAGCGGCTGCGCTACAAGACCAACGACATGGCCGACCTGAGGGAGCGGCTCGGCGAGACGAAGGACGCCCGCCACCGGCTGATCGCCACCGACGGCGTGTTCTCGATGGACGGCCACCTCGCGAACCTGCCGGCGATCTGCGAGCTGGCCGACGAGTTCGACGCGCTGGTGATGGTGGACGATTCCCACGCCGTGGGCTTCGTCGGCCCAAACGGCCGGGGAACGCCCGAGCACGTTGGCG
>JBJTPO010000314.1:0-1728 GCA_046075145.1 Planctomycetota bacterium | reverse complement strand
ATGGCCCGCGAAGCACTGCCGGGCCTCCGCCCGGCGGCCGCACCTCCATGCGGCCGTGTTCGTGCCCGTTGTGGCGCGGTGCGTGCGTTCAGACGAATCTGCGGAGCGTCATGTGCACCCATGGACGGCTCGGGGTGGCCGGTTCCCTGGAGCCGGCCTTGATAGCGAGCGCAGGCAGGATGCCGAAGCGAGCTAGCGACCGGAGGCCAGGAAGGCCGAAGGGAGCGTCCGGGCGACAGGGATCGGACGCCCCGAGCCTGCGTCACCCACGACGCTGCGAGCGTCCGGCAAGATGGCATGGGCAATCCCGAGCCGGCGTCGGCTGGCACTCCCGGCCCGGAAAATGAGCCGGGCTTGCATTCCGGCGGATTTCAGGCACATTTGAGGGCTTCCGTGGGCGGTGATCGCCGCCCGCCGGAACACCGCTCACCCGTGTCAGGATCGTCGTCATGCGCACCAAGAATGTCGTCCCCAGGCTGCGGGCCAAGAAGCGGCTCTTCAAGCGGGTCAAGGGCTCCGTCGGAGGTCGCCGCCGGCTGCTTCGCACGGCCAAGGAATCGCTGCTCCGTGCCGGCGTCTACGCCCACCGCGACCGGCGTCGCAAGAAGCGTGACTTCCGTCGGCTGTGGATCATCCGCATCAACGCCGCCTGCCGCGAGCGTGGCCTGCGGTACAGCCAACTGATCGCCGGCCTGGCGAAGATCGGCTGCGAGCTCGATCGCCGCACGCTCTCCGAGATGGCGATCGAGGATCCAACCGGATTCGACGCCGTGGTCGCGGCCGTGCGCGAGGGTCTCGGCCTGCCGGAGCCGGCTGCGGTCGCGTAAGCAACGTGGCAGGCTCCCCGCTCGACACGTTTCTCGCCGAACTCGAACGCCTGCGGAGCGATGCCGCCACGGCACTCGCGGCGGCCACCGACGAGACGGCGGTCGAAGCGTCCCGGATCGAGTTTGCCGGAGCCCGCAGCGGCCGGCTGAAGGCGGTGCAGAAGGCGCTCGGCGGCATCCCGGCTGCCGACAAGCCCGCCGCGGGCCGTCACTTCAACGACACCAAGGCCGCCGTGGCTGCGCTCCTGGAGTCGGCGCAGGCACGACTCGGTGCCGGCCCCGGCGCGGCCTCCGCCTCTGCGATCGACGTCACGCTCCCCGGCGACGCGATGCCGCTCGGCCACCTGCATCCGATCACGCAGACGATCCGCCAAGTCCAGGAGATCATGGGCCAGCTCGGCTTCGAGAGCGTCGACGGCCCCGAGGTCGAGGACCAGTGGCACAACTTCGAGGCACTGGCGATCTCCCCGGAGCATCCGGCCCGTGACCCGCTCGACAACTTCTATCTGGCCACGGCCCGGGCCGCCGACCCGCTGCTGCTCCGGTCCCAGACGAGCACGGTGCAGATCCGGGTGATGGAGAGCCGCGAACCGCCGCTACGGATCGTGTCGCTCGGCCGCGTCTACCGGCCCGACACCGCCGACGCCACCCACTACCCGATGTTTCACCAGGTCGAGGGCCTGCTCGTCGAGCCGGGCACGACGATGGCCCACCTCAAGAGCGTGCTGAGGCTGTTCGCCTCGCGGTTTTTGGGCGGCGACGTGCACGTCCGGTTTCGGCCGTCGTTCTTCCCGTTCACCGAGCCAAGTGTCGAGGTCGACATGGAATGGGGCGGCCGCTGGGTCGAGATGGGGGGCGCCGGCATGGTCGATCCCGCCGTGCTCGCCGCGGTGGGCTACGA
>JBJTPO010000313.1:0-2187 GCA_046075145.1 Planctomycetota bacterium | reverse complement strand
ATGGAGTGAGCGGAGGGCAGGATGCCCGCAGCAAACGTCCGGCCGACACGGCACAGGCAGCCCCGGCCCACTGCGGGTCACCCACGGAACCTCCCCGAAAAAATCTGCGTGTTCTCACACTTCCAGCATCAGCCGCGAGGGATCCTCGATCGTGTCCTTGATCCGCTTGAGGAAGGTCACCGCCTCGCGGCCGTCCACCAGCCGGTGGTCGTAGGTGAGGGCGAGGTACATCATCGGCCGGATCACCACCTGGCCGTTGACCGCCATTGGCCGTTCCTGGATCGCGTGCAGGCCGAGGATCCCGCTCTGCGGCGGATTGATGATCGGCGTCGAGAGCATCGAGCCGTACACGCCTCCGTTGGAGATCGTGAACGTGCCCCCCTGGAGCTCCTCGAGTTTGAGTTTGTTCTCCCCGGCCCGACGGGCGAAGTCACCGATCGCCATCTCGACCTGGGCGAACGACATCGTCTCGGCGTTGCGGAGCACGGGCACCACGAGGCCCTTGCCGCCCCCCACGGCGATCCCGATGTCGTAGTAGTCGCGAAACACGATGTGCGGGTCGCGATACTCGGCATTGACCTGCGGCACCGCCCGCAGGGCCTCCACCGCCGCCCGCACGAAAAACGACATGAAGCCGAGCTTGACGCCGTAGCGTTCCTGGAAGAGATCCTTGAACTTCTTCCGCAACTCCATGACCGCGAACATGTCGACCTCATTGAAGGTCGTCAGCAGGGCCGCCTGCTGCTGGGCTTCGACGAGACGCTCCGCGATCCGCCGGCGGATCGGGCTAATCAGCTGAAACCGTTCCTCTCGCGAACCGGGAACCGGTAGGGCAACCGCGGCGGGCGCGGAAGCCGGGGCTGGAGCGGCCCGCGGCGCCGGAGGCGCGGCCACGGCCCGGGTGGCATCCTCCTTCATGACCCGGCCGCCGGGCCCGGTGCCCTGGATACCGGCCGCTGCGACACCCGCCTCTCCGAGCACCCGAGCCGCCGCTGGCATCACCCGCTGGGGGCCGACGGGAGGGGCCGGAGGCTGGACCGAGCCGATCGTGGTTCGGCCCTCCGTCCGCTTCACGTCCACCACGGGGGCGGACGGCGCAGGCCCTGGAGCAGTCGCACCCGCCGGCTCCAGGTATCCGATCACCTCGCCGACCTTTGCCGCGGCGCCAGACGGCTTGAGCACCTTCGCGATCGTGCCGGCGGCCGGGGCGGGGAGCTCGACCGTCGCCTTGTCACTCTCGATCTCGACGATCGAGTCGTCGATGGCGACCACATCGCCCTCGCGCTTCTTCCAGGTCCCGATCATCACCTCGGTGATCGATTCGCCGACTTCCGGGACCTTGAGTTCGATGGGCATGGGGTAGGGTCTGATGGGGTGGGAGGGAAAAAGCGGTGCCAAATCCAGGGTCAGCTGTTGAACGCGGCCGTGAGCAGCTCATTCTGCTCGAGATCATGGCTCTTCTTCGAGCCGGTGGCGGGGCTCGCGGCACTCTGACGGCAGACGCCCGAAAAGGGCAGCCCGTCGAAGAGCTTGTCGCAGAGATGGATGCGGAGAAACCGCCACGCCCCCATGTTCTCGGGCTCCTCCTGGACCCAGACCACGGGCGTGCCGGCCGCGTAGCCTGCCAGCGCCCGCTCGAGATGCGTCCGCGGCAGCGGGTAGAGCTGCTCGACGCGGACGATCGCCACGTCACGCCGCCCCAGCTCCTGCCGCCGCTTCTCCAGCTCGTAGGCGATCTTGCCGGAGCAGAGCAGGATCCGGTGGATGTCGTGCGGCGGCACGCCGGAACCGTCGGGGATCACCCGCTGGAAGCTGCCGTTCGCCAAATCGTCGAGCGTCGAGATGCAGCCCGGGTGCCGCAGCAGGCTCTTGGGCGTCATCACGACGAGCGGCTTACGCCACACCCGCAGCACCTGCCGCCGCAGGCAGTGGAACATCTGCGCCGGGGTCGTGGGCTGCACGACCTGCATGTTGTCCTTGGCGCACAGCGACAGGAACCGCTCCAGACGCGCGCTCGAGTGCTCGGGGCCCTGCCCCTCGAAGCCGTGCGGCAGGAGCATCACGATCCCGGAGAGCCGGTTCCACTTGTCCTCGGCGCTGCAGATGAACTGGTCGATCACCACCTGCGCCGCGTTGACGAAGTCGCCGAACTGTGCCTCCCACATCACGAGGCCGTCGGGGCAATCG
>JBJTPO010000312.1:0-13855 GCA_046075145.1 Planctomycetota bacterium | reverse complement strand
GATCCACATCTTCGCCAACGGCGGCCCCAGCCACCTGGACACCTTCGACCGCAAGGTCGCGCTCGAGCGGTACGCCGGCCGGGAGATCCCCAACTCGCTCAAGACGGAGCGGCGGACGGGCGCCTCCCTGCCGTCGCCCTTCGCATTCCAGCGCCATGGCGAGAGCGGGCTCGAGGTCAGCGAGCTGTTTCCGTCGGTGGCCCGCCACGCCGACCGGCTCTGCGTGGTGCGGAGCATGCATGCGGACGTGCCCAACCACGAGCCGTCCTTGATGCTCATGAACTGCGGCGACGCCCGACTGGTGCGGCCCGCGGCCGGCGCCTGGGTGACCTACGGGCTGGGCACGGAGAACCAGAACCTGCCGGGGTTCGTGGCGATGTGTCCGGGCGGCTATCCGATCAAGGGCACCGAAAACTGGCGGAGCGCCTTCCTGCCGGGCGCCTTCCAGGGCACCTACGTCGACACCAAGAAGCGACGGGTGGACGAGCTCGTGCAGTACGTCAGCCATCCCGTGCTCGACCGTGACGCGCAGCGGCGGCAGTTCGAGCTCACCACCAGCCTTGACCGACGGCACCTCGCGGCCCGCGGGCACGACCCGGGTCTCGAGGCGCGGCTGGCCGCGATGGAGCTGGCCTGGCGGATGCAGGCCGAGGCCGGCGAGGCCTTCGACGTCTCCCGTGAGCCGAAACATGTGCTGCAGCGGTATGGCGACGATATCCAGGGGCGGCAGATGCTGATCGCCCGCCGGCTCGTCGAGCGGGGCGTGCGGTACGTGCAGGTCTGGCACGGCGAGGGCCAGCCGTGGGACAGCCACGACCACATCGAACAGAACCACCGTCGGCTGGCGAAGGAGAGCGACCGGGCGATCGGGGCCCTGCTCGACGACTTGGTCGGCCGCGGCCTGCTCGAGACGACGCTCGTGCTCTGGGGGGGCGAGTTCGGCCGCACGCCCACCGTCGAACTGCCCAACGACTCGGGCGTGAAGGTGGCCAGCGGCCGCGACCACAACCACCACGGCTTCACCGTCTGGCTGGCCGGCGGCGGCGTGAAGGGGGGCCACGTGCACGGCGCCACCGACGAGTGCGGCTTCAAGGCGGTGGAGAACCGGGTGCACGTGCACGATCTCCAGGCCACGATGCTGCACCTCCTGGGCCTCGACCACGAACGGCTGACCTACCGGCACAGTGGCCGCGACTTCCGGCTCACCGACGTTCACGGCCGCGTGGTCACGGATCTCATTGCCTGAGCCGGGGTGCTTCGCGGGGCTGATCGCCGGCCCTGCCCCGCCGGCCATCACTCCCGATCGACCCCATGGCTCGTTCTGCCTTCCGCCTGCCGCCACCCCCGCGGGGACTCTCCAAGCGGGCCCGGGCCGCGTATCTCGTCGTGGCCGCCCTCGTCTCGGCGGTGGCGAGCCTGACGGTGCCGATGTGTCCGCTGGCCGACCGGGCCGGGCGGCCCGTGTGGCGGGTGGAGACCGTCCACGACGGCGACACCGTCACCTGCCTCGACGAGCAGGGGCGGCCGCAGAAGATCCGGCTCGTGGGGATCGACGCGCCCGAGCACGGCCAGCCCTACGGCGATGCGGCCCGCCGCGCGCTGGCGGCGAAGCTCGCCGGCGGCCGGGTGCGGGTCGAGGGCACGGCCCGCGATCAGCACGGCCGGCTCCTGGGCACGCTCTGGATCGAGGAGCGGGATCTCAACCGCGAACTCGTGACCGAGGGCTGGGCCTGGGCCTTTGGCGGCTTCGCGACCGACGAGGAGCTCATGGCCGCCGAGGCGGCGGCCCGGCGGCAGCGGCGGGGCCTGTGGGCCGACGAGCGGCCCGTCGAACCGCGGCAGTGGCGGGACGACCATCCACGCAATGGGGGAGGCTGACGCCGCGGGGCGGCCGCGCCGGCCGCCGCCACTATCCGCGGCCCGGGGTGGTGGTTTAGTGTCAGATGGTCATGGATCAACCGCGGGACATCGTCATCACCGGAGCGGGAGTCGTTTCGCCGATCGGAATCGGCTGCGACGACTTCTGGCGGGCGCTCAGCGCCGGCGAGAGCGGCATCCGGGCGGTCGACCTGTTCGACGCCAGTTCGCTCAAGGTCAGGTTCGGCGGCCAGATCACCGATTTCGACCCCAAGCAGTACGTCCGGCCCCGCAAGAGCCTCAAGGTGATGAGCCGTGAGATCCAGCTGGGGTTCGCGGCCGCCGATCTGGCGATGACCGACGCGGGCATCGCCGAAGGGAGCCTGGAGCCGGAGCGGGTCGGCGTCGTGTTCGGCAGCGACATGATCTACGCCGATCTGGAGGACCTGGCCCGGACCTACCGCCGCAGCGCTTGCGACGGACAGTTCGACTTCCACCTCTGGTCGGAGGCGATCCAGGAGGAACTCCATCCGCTCTGGCTCCTCAAGCACCTGCCGAACATGGCCGCCTCCCACATTGCGA
This sequence comes from Planctomycetota bacterium, assembly GCA_046075145.1. GTDB lineage: Bacteria > Planctomycetota > Planctomycetia > Pirellulales > UBA1268 > QWPN01. The sequence goes on along the minus strand of JBJTPO010000312.1, from coordinate 11,416 downwards.
TCGCCCACGACGCCCGCGGCCCGAACAACTCGATGGTGCTGGGCGACGTGTCGAGCCTGCTGGCGATCGCCGAGGCCGCGAGCGTGATCGAGCGCGGCTGGGCCGACGTGATGCTGGCGGGAGGCACCGGCTGCCGGCTCCATCCGACGGCGCTCGTGGCCCGGGGTGACGCGTTGCTCTCGCACCGCGCCGACGACTTTCGGGCCGCCTGTCGACCGTTCGACCGAGAGCGCGACGGGCTGGTCAACGGCGAAGGGGCCGGGGCGATCGTGCTGGAGTCACGGGCGCACGCCGAGCGCCGCGGGGCGCGGATCCGGGGCGAGATCCTGGCCTCCGCCGTCCGCTGCGAGCCCCGGGCCCGCCGCACGGGCCTGACTGGACAGTCGCTGCGGCAGGCGATCCGCGGCGCCTGCACGGCGGCCGGCCTCGCCCCGGCCGGTGTGGGGCACGTCAACGCCCACGGCGTGGGAACGGTGGAGATGGACCGGGCCGAGGCGCAGGCGATCGCTGCGGAACTCGGAGAAGTGCCGGTGACGGCGCCCAAGAGCAGCTTCGGCCACCTCGGTGCCGGTGGCGGAGCGGTGGAGCTGGTGGCGAGCCTGATGGGGCTGGAGCGGGGGCTCGTGCCGCCCACGCTCAACTACCGCTCACCCGATCCCGAATGCCCGGTGAACGTCGTGCACGGTGAACCGCTGGCGGGTCGGCCGGCGACGGCGGTGAAGGTCAACCTCTGCTCGACGGGCCAGGCCGTGGCCTTGGCCGTGCGGGCGCCGGCCTGACGAGGCGTCACCAGCTGTTCCTCACCAGCTCCCGTAGAAGCCGAAGGACACGCCGTTGTAGAAGGTCTGGCCGCCGACGTCGATCGCGTTGTTGTCGCGGTTGTCGAGGTTGAACTGCCTGGTGGCCGTGGCCATGCCGGCCACCCAGAGGAAGTCGTAGCCGGCCTGGAGTGAGAAGTTGGGGGTGATCTGCCAGCCGGCGAACAGCGTCAGGTCGCCCAGGAAGCCGGCGCCCGTGCGGCTGGCCTGGTCGGAGAAGTTCGTCGTGCCCGTCGGCCCGACCTGCGTGGTGTTGATGCCGAAGGCCGACTGGGAGGTATTGGCGAACGACAGCGCGGGTGCCGCCCGGCCGCGGAGCCCCCAGTAGTAGAACTCGCTCTGGCTGATGAGCTCGCCGCCGAGATTGAGCCCGAGCAGCCAGTTGGCGGTGTTGATCAGATATTGGCCGCCGAAGGTGTCGGTCGAGACGCCGGGCCTGGTGCTCGCGAGCGAAAAGTCCTCGTTCACGTTGGCCAGCCTCGTGCCCACGATCAACGCGGGCAGCCAGCCCCGCTCTGCGTGCCGCGTCCAGTTTCCGCCGGGCGACATCACCAGCTGGTCGCGGCCGAGCCGGCGGCGGAGCTTGTAGTTCCACTCCCAACTGTTGAAGTCGGAATTGAAGTTCGTGGCGTAGGTGCCGGCGGCGTTGAAGCCCGGCGCCCGGTAGTCGAGCGGTGTGAACAGCGAGTTGCCGAGCACCCCGTTCCAGCCGTCGACGCTCTCGTAGGCCATGCCCCCGTAGTAGATGAACTCGATGAACCGGTCCCGATCGAGGTAGTCGCGGCCCAGTGACTTGCCGATCGTGGCCCGCGCCCCGGGGGCGACGTTGAACGGCTGGGCGAAGCTCGTGTAGGTGACGTCGCGGGTGGCGACGTCGGCGGCCATGATCGTGCGGTTGTTCCGGCTGCGGTCCATCCACAGGCTCTCGCCACCCACGTACCAGCCGCCGTTCCAGAACCAGCGGCCGGAGGAGGCCTCGAAGGGCATCTCGTCGAGGGCGCCGTCGTCGAGCAGCATGCCGTCGGGGCCGGACACGTCCAGAACCTCGGGGGCCGAGATCACCAGGTCGTCGACGACCGAAGGGGGCGACGGCAGGGCCTCGGTCGCCGGACTCTCGCCACTCGAGCCGTTTGGTTCGGTCGGAAGGGCCACCTCTCCGGCCGGCTCGAGGACGAGCCCTCCGGAGAGCACGCTCTCGTCGGCCACCGTCCGCACGGCCTCGCCCACGGCCGCGAGTTCGTCGGCCCGCGCGGCGAGCCAGCAGGTGCCGGCCGCGGTGGCCGCCAGGGCGGCGAGCGTTCTCACGATCGAGCGCACGGTCAGGGTCTGCAGCTGGGCGGTCACGATCGGGCAATCCTGCGGGGTTGCGGCCGGGAGATCTCCCGATACCGTCACTTCCATCGTCACCGTCACGACCCCTTCCACAGGATTTTTCGGCAGCGTCGCCAACGCCTTGCCCAGCCTGCCCTGCCTGCCGGGTCGACGACGAGCCGCCCGCGGCCCCCTACGGCTGGCACACCCGTGAGAACCGCGCGTCGGCGGCTCCGGCTGCAGCCTGGGGCCGTCGCGACACGATCTCAGCGGAAGCGGGCGGTGGGCCGCCTGCGCCCGAGTTCGGAGTGCGTGCATGGGCCTGTCGCGTCACCAACTGCTGCTCGCGGGACTGCTCCTGTTCCTGGTGGGGATGCAGTTCCGCGTTGTGGAGTCGTTCACGCTCAACGAGCGTTCGAGCCACTTCGTGGCCGCCCGCCTCGGCGGGGGACCGCAGCCGGCTCCCTGGCAGGCGCCCGCCCTGCGGAAGGTCATCGAGCCGCCCCGCTGGCTGGGGCTGGCCCTGATGAGCGTCGGGGCCGTCCTGACGGTCAAGAGCCTCTCGAATCGGCAGGGCTGAGTCGCCGAGCGGCCGGACACTCACGCAATTCTCACGCCTTTCGGCGCTGCCCGGAGCGTTCGTGGGGCGGTAGCCTCATTCGTGTCGGGCCGGGCCGCGGGCCCTCGGTTCCCCCGCTCGCATGGAGGCAACGCGATGAGGGTCCGGTCGCTGTTCGTGTCGGATGTTCACCTTGGCTGCGGCTTCTCGCGGGCCGCCGAGCTGTTCGACTTCCTGGGCCGCTTCGAGCCCGACCGGCTCTATCTCGTCGGCGACATCATCGATGGCTGGAAGCTGAAGCGAAACCTGTTCTGGACCGACACCTCGAGCTTCGTCGTGCGGCGGGTTTTGGGAATGCTCAAGCGGGGCACGCGGGTTTACTACGCCACCGGCAACCACGACGAGTTCCTGCGACAGTTTTCCCCCCACGCCTTCGGCCACATGGAGCTGGCCGACCAGTTCATCCACGAGACACCTACCGGCGAGCGGCTGCTGGTGATCCACGGCGACGTCTTCGACCACCTCACCAAGCACGCCGCCTGGGTCTACAAACTCGGCGACCGGGCCTACACCGCCGCCCTCCACCTGAACGCCTGGATGAACGCCGCCCGTCGGGCCATGGGCTATCCCTACTGGTCGTTCAGCTCGATGCTCAAGAGTAAGGTCAAGTCGGCCGTCAACTTCATCAACGACTTCGAGCACTTCGTGGCCCGCTCCACGAGGCAGGAGGGCTGTACCGGCGTGATCTGCGGCCACATCCACGTGCCGGCGATCCGAACGATCGACGGGATCGCCTACTACAACTGCGGCGACTGGGTGGAGCACTGCACGGCGCTGGTGGAGCACCTCGACGGCACGATGGAGCTGGTGACCCACGACGCGATCGGGGGGCGGTCCTTCGGGACCGGCGAGGCGGGCGCCGATGACGACGGCCAACTGCCGCTGTTTCCCGAACTCGCGGCCCTCGTGCCGCAGGCCGCCTTCAGCGGTCTTGGGCGTCGGGGCTGACCGGCTCGGCCGCGATGACGACCTCGACCTGCGTCGGGCTCTCGACCACGATCTGGGCCTGCCCGCTTCGCTCGGCGACGCGGCCACTGACCCGGATCGTCTTGCCGAGGAACTCGTCGGCGGGGTCGTCGATGCCGTCGGCCGCGAACCGGGCCAGGCCCGCCCGGAAGATGACGGCCGTGAAGTTGCCCTTGTCGCGATGGTCCTTGAGCGAGTTCAGGAAGCAGACGTCCTTGTCATCGAGCGTGCGGCCGTTCTCGACCACGAACTCCACGGTGCACTCCTCCCCGACGTGCGAGAGCGCTTCGGCCGGCGGGATCGTGGTCGGCGCGGCCTGCTCCAGGGTCGCCGCGGGGCCGGCCGGCTCGTCTTCGGCGGCGGCCGGGATGGTGGCGAGCGCGGCGACGAGCAAGGTGGTTCGGGCCAGCACCAGGCAGGCAGGATGCAGCGGCAGGACGGTCATGGCGGTCGGCTCCGGAAGGCCGCGGGAGTATACACCCCCGCCGCTCGCCAGCCAGCAGCGTGCACGTCGAGTCGAACAGCCTGCGGTCGCGCAGGTCGCCGATCAGGGCCGCGATCGGCTGAGCGCCCCCGGCGCGGAGCACGGGCCAGCGCGATCCACTCGCGGATCCATCCGCCTACGCCGCCGTCACCCCGTGGCTCTCGCCGAAGTAATACTTCTTGGCGTCGGGGTGGTTGAGGACTTCCTCGGCCGAGCCGTGGCAGAGCACCTTGCCGGCCCGGATCACGTAGCTGCGGTCGGTGATCGCCAGCGTCTCCCGCTCGCGGTGGTCGGTGATCAAAATCGAGATCCCGTCGTTCCGCAGGCCCTGGATGATCTTCTGGATCGAATGGATCGTGACCGGGTCGATGCCCGTGAAGGGCTCGTCGAGGAGGATGATCCGCGGCTCGGTTACCAGGCAGCGGGCGATCTCCAGCCGCCGCTTCTCGCCACCCGAGATGTAGTGCGACTTGGAGCGGCGGATTCTCCCGATGTCGAACTGCTCGAGTAGTTGCTCGCACCGCCTGCGCCGCTCCTTGGGCGGCATCCCGATCAGCTCCATGATCGCCAGCAGGTTCTGCTCGACGGTGAGCTTGCGAAACACGCTCTGCTCCTGCGCGAGGTAGCCCATGCCGCCGTCCCGGGCCCGCTTGTACATCGGCCAGTCGGTCACCTCCGCGTCGTCGAGGAGCACCCGGCCCGAGTCGGGGATCACCATCCCGCAGGTCATCCGGAAACTCGTCGTCTTGCCGGCCCCGTTGGGGCCGAGCAGCCCCACGATCTCGCCGGCATCGACGTGGAAATCGACCCCGTCCACCACCCGGCGGCGGCCGTAGTTCTTGACCAGCCCCTCGACGGACAACAGCGACATCCCTGCGCCTCGCGCGGTCCCAAGGCCGGTCTCCGCCGGCAGGATCACTTCACGAACCGCATCCTCGCGAAGTTGGGCAGGCAGGGCAATCGCAATTCCCAGCCGCACCGCTCGAGAACCTTGGCGTTCCAGGGGGTGGGCACGGCATGCGGCCAGAACACCACAAGGGCCCGGCCGATCAACAGCCTCCGATCGACGTGGTGGAGCGGTGCCTCGGGGCTCCCCCAGGCGCGGCTGTCCTTGCTGGCCGACGAGTTGTCGCCGAGCATGAAGAACTGATCAGCCTCGAGCGGGTAGGTGGCCATCGCCTCCTCCCGGTCGCGGCCCTGAAACGCCGCCAGCGTCCCGCTGGAGATGTAATAGAGATCCCGCAGCACCCGCAGGTCACGAACCGTGACGTCGGCGGAGTCGGCCGTGATCCCCACCGGTGCGAGGTCGTCGGGCTCCGTGCTGCCCGGCCGCGCCCCGCGGATCACGGGCATTGCCTCCGAGGCGGCGGCGATCGGGCGACGCCAGGCGGTCGACTCGGGAAACGCCACCCTCCGACCGTCGATGAACAACGACAGCTCGTCATCGACGTTGGCGAACACCAGCCGCCAGCGGCCGCGGCCCTTCACGCCCGAGGCCGCTGCCCGCACCGCGTCAGGGCCGTCGCCCCGGGCGAGCATCGCCTCGCCTGTGGCCAGGTCGAGCGTGCAGGTGTGCTGCACGCCAGCCTCGACCAGGTCGAGCACGACCGTGCCGGCCTCGCCCGTGCTCTCGAGCAGGCATTCGACCGCCAGGTCGCCCACCCAGCGGGCTCCGTCGACGAGCGCCCCCAGTTCGTCGTCGCGATGCAGGTCGACGTATTGCGGGGCCTGGTTGTAGGGCTGGAAGTCGCCCACGAGCGCGGGTTCAGGGCGGGGCAGGGGGCTGTCCGCGCCTTCCCAGCCGCGGGGCACGAAGTGCCGCCAGCGGAGCGTGGCCCGGCCGGCCGTTGCAGCCACCGCGAACGACCGTCCCGCATCGGCGCTCGTCCAGCGGGGCTGGTCTCCCTCGGGCGACCAGTCGCTCCACGCGTCGGGCCAGCCCGCCTCGCGCAGCGACTCGGCGACGTGCCGGCTGTCGTGCACGCACTGCAGCATCGCCCGCAGTTTGTCGGGCGGCTTGCGGGCGATCGCGAACTCGCCGCCGCGCTTGGTCCAGATGTCGCCGCCGGCGATCGCCACCGTCTCCCCCGGGAGGCCCACCAGCCGCTTGATGTAGTTGATCCGGGCGTCCTCCGGATACTTGAAGACCACGACGTCCCAGCGAGCCGGCTCGACGAAGTCGTAGGCGAACTTCTCGACGATGATCCGGTCGCCGGTGAACGGCGGATAGGCGTGCTGGTAGTTGCCCGAGGCGTCGGTCAGGCGGGCGATCGTGCCGCAGTTGGGGCAGCGGGCCTGCTTCACGAAGGCCCGCCGGTCGAGGCGGCAGGTCGGCTCGTCGAGTTCGGCGCTACAGCCGACTCGGAAGTCGTCGCCGCAGGTCTCGCAGGCGAGGTCGCGATGGCGGCCCATCAGCGTGGGGGCCATCGACCCGGTCGGGATCACGAAGGCCTCCGCCTCGAACGACCGGAACAGGAGCGCCAGCACGAAGGCCACCACGACCGACTCGACCGTCTCGCGACCGTAGCCCAGGGGCGATTGCACGACGTCGCCCGGCCGGGTCGGGCCGGCCGGCAGGGGCGTCGAGCCTTGGGTTCTGGTCATCGGCGGCTCAGTTCAACTCGTAGACGACCATGCCGTTCTCGGGCAGCATGCCCCCCACGGCCGCGCCGAGCGTGCTCTGGGCGTTGTACGTGGCCGCCAACGGCTTGCCGTCGTTGCCGGTGCCGGTGATCTCGACCCGGTACAGGCCGCAGTTGACGCCCGGGTATTCGCTGCCGGGAATCGTGACCATGCTCGTCCCCGACTGGTCGGTCTTGCCCGCGGCCTCCTTGATCGCGCCACCCATGCAGGCCTCTGGCACGAGCCGGATCTCGGCGCCGGAGAGCGGCTTGCCCTTGTGGGACACCTGGAAGGCGAGGCTCGTGATCGCGACCCTCGAGTTGCGGACTTCCTCGAGCCACGTGATGAGCTCGGCCTGCGAGACCTTCTTGTCCTTGTCGGTGTCGAGCACGACCCGGCCGGAGGCGATCGCCGGCAGCTTGTCGAGGTCGCCGCCGGCGGCCGCGGAGGTGGCCCCCACCGCCGGGTCGAGCGGCGGGGCGGGGATCCGCGCCGGCCGGGAGGGGCCGCAGCCGGTCCCGGCGGTCGCCAGGAGGATGACAGAGGCAGTCAGAGACAGGTCGCGGCGGGTCATGGATCGTTCCCGAGGATGGGCGGCAAGCTCTCGCCACCGAGTCTACAGCCCCGGCACGGGGTCCCTCAAACGCCACCCGGCGCGGCGGGCCTGGGGCCGGATCAGTTCGCCACCAGATCGCCCACGGTCTCTTCGACATCCGCGTAGGTGAACGGTCGACCCAGTTCCCGGGCGGCCATGTCGTCGTCGTAGCGGATGGCGAGCGACCCGTCGGGCTTCCAGATGAAGATCGCCGGCACGCTCACGAGGTCGAGCTTCTGGTACAGGCCGTCGGCCTCCTCGCTCGAGAACAGGTTCGTCACCTTGCCGGCGCCGACCTTCTCGAGAAACGCCCGCACCGGCGGCACGAGATCCTCCGGCTTGCCCAGCCCGTCGTAGTCGAAGCAGAGCGAGAGGCATTGCACGCGCACGCCGTGCTTCGCCGCCAACGCGACGAGCCCGGGAAACTCCTTGACGCAGGGGGGGCAGGAGGTGCTCCAGCAGTCGAGGACCACCACCTTTCCCCGGTGTCGCTCGATCTCCTGCACGAGCCCGGCGTGGTCGACGAGCCGGATCTCGACGGGGGCCGGGTCGGCCTGAGTCGTGGCGTCCGCAGCCGGGCTGGCGGCCACCGGGGCGACGGCAGCCGGAGACGGGTTGCCGCCGCCGGTCGCGTCACCTTGCCTTTGGCCCCCGCAGCCGGTGAGGATCATGGCCGTGACCGCCGCTCCCGAGGCCCAACCGCCCATGCCGCGATTCGAGCACATTCGCCACAAGCCTCCGGAGGTGCCCGCGGTCGCCCGCGAGCTGGTCGTGGCCTGCCCGCCGATGCGGAGCCACGTGAATCTCTCCCACATCGTACGGACCTGCGGCTGCTTCGGCATCCGCCGCGTGATCGGCTGCGGGGCCGCCGGGCTTCACGGCCGGATCGCCCGCGACGGCGCCGACCAGGTCGCCCTCGAGGTCCATCGCAGCCTGCCACCGGTGCTGGACCGGTTCCGTGCGGAAGGCTGGGAGATCGTGGGGCTCGAGCAGGCAACCGGCTCGGAGCCGCTGTTCTCGTTTGGGTTCGCCGCGCGCACGGTGCTCGTCGTGGGCAACGAACGGACGGGGCTGACCGAGGAGGAGCTCGCCCGACTCGATCGGGTGGCCGAGATCCCGATGGCCGGCCTGCCCCACAGCCTGAACGCCGCCACCGCGACGGCGGTCGCCATCTATGAATACTGTCGGCAGTGGCCCGCCGGCGGCGGAGGCGGCGAGTGACGCTCGTGATCGGCACCGACGAGGCTGGCTACGGGCCGAACCTCGGACCGCTGGTGATCGGGGCCACGGCCTGGCGGGTGGCCGCCGAGCCGGCGGCGGCCGAGGGAGCGCTCGCGGCCGCGCTGACGGCGGCCGAGGCGGTGGTCGGCGGGCGGTTGTGGGGCGACTCCAAGCAAATCTATCGCGGCGGCACCGGCTTGGACCTGCTCGAGCGGGGCGTGCTCGTGGCCCTCGCGCTCGCCGGTGCCGGCGCGGTGGCGAGCTGGGCCCAACTCGCCGCAGCGACCGGGATCGACGGCGGCGACGCTTCGCTCGAGCGGCCTGCGCTCGAGCGTCTGACCGTTCCGGGGCACCGCCCGGCAGACGCCTTCCCAGCGCTGGTGCGGGCCGTGGACGACGCGCTGCAGGCGGGCGGCGTCGCGGCGGTCGCGGTCCGCTGCCGGCTGGTGACGCCCGGCGAGTTCAACGGCCTGCTCGATCGCGGGCTCAACAAGAGCGACGTCCTCTCGGCCGTCACGCTCGACCTGGCCGCCGGCCTCGAGGCCGAGGTCGCCGGCGCCGAGCCGGTCGTCGTCTGGTGCGATCGGCACGGCGGTCGGCGGCGGTACGCGCCCCAGGTCGCGCGGGCCTTCGCCGCGCCGCTCGTCCAGCCGGTCGAGGAGACCCCGCTGCGGAGCGCCTACCGGCTGGGTCCCACACGGTCGATCGAGTTCACCGTCGGCGGTGAGGCGCGGCTGCCGGTGGCGGTGGCCAGCATGACGGCCAAGTATGTCCGCGAGCTGGCGATGCTCGCCTTCAACGGCTTCTGGGGGGAACGCCAGCCGGGCCTCGGCGCCACGGCCGGCTATCCCGTCGATGCCGCGCGGTGGCGGCAGCAGGCGGCCGCGGCCGTCGAGCGGGCCGGTGTTCCCTGGGACGCGGTCTGGCGGCGGGCCTGACGCCGGCTTGCGGCGGCGGCGGGCGATCATGAGAATCCCCGTATGCTCACGCTCACCACCCGGCTCTACATCGTTCGTCACGCCGTTGCCGAAGACGTGGCTACTGGCGTGCTGGATCAAGACCGCCGCCTCACGCCCAAGGGCCGCAAGCGGTTCGCCCGGATGGTGGAGCGGCTCGTCGGCCACGGCCTCGAGATCGACCTGATCGCCACCAGTCCGCTCGTCCGTTGTCGCGAGACGGCGGAGATTCTGGCCGCCGGGCTGGGGGGCGCCGCCAGGGTGGAGGTGGTCGACGCACTGGCTCCCGGTTCCGATTGGCAGACGCTCGTGGAATGGACCGTGCAGCAGGATGCGGGCCGCGTCGCCTGGGTGGGCCACGCTCCTTGCGTGGGGCGGTTGGTGGCGATCTCGATCGGCGACGGCTCGGCCGCGGTGCGGATGAGCAAGGGGGCGATCGCGGCGGTCGCGTTGGACGACGGCCCGGGGCAGCCAGGCGAGCTCGAGTGGCTCGTCACGCCCGAGGTGCTCGGCCGGCGCCGCTAGGGGCGGTTTTCCAGGGCGGGAGCGCGGTCTATCATGGGGACACGGCGCGGGTCGCAGCCGCCTGCCCCCCCGCACCGATCGTTCACCCGCCAGGAGCCCGTGTCGTGTCGTACCGCATCAGCATCGTCTGGAAGCGTGCCGCCTGTCTTGCCCTCGCCTTCGCCGCCGGCTGCGCCCCCCAGGGCGCCCAGAAGGTGAAGGAGCAGGTCGTCGAGATCGAGGAGATCGAGATGGCGCCGGCCGAGCCGGCCAAGGAGCCCGCCGGCGTTGGTGAGGCGGCTCGCAAGGCCATGGACGAAGAGACGGCGGCCGCCGACAAGGCGATCGACGAGGCCGCCAAGTCGAGCACGCCTCCCGAGGATCCCAAGGTCACCGACGAGGAGAAGCCCGCAGCCGCCGCGAAGCCCGCCGAGGCCGCGAAGGCGGCGGTGATGACCGAGAAGGTGCTGCTCGGCGAACCGTCGCTGACCGCGGGCGTGCCCGGCACCGGCCCGATCACCCTCGAGCAGATCGACGCCTGGCTCGCCGATCCGAAGAACCATGCCGTGCTCGAGCCCGAACTGCCGCTGGGGCTCTCGCAGGGCGCCGGGCAGATCCAAGGCCTCGCCCAGAACCCCCTCACCCGCGCCAAGATCGAGCTCGGCAGGCAGCTCTACTTCGACAGGCGTCTTTCGGCCGACTCCACGATCTCGTGTGCCAGCTGCCACGATCCGTCGATGGGCTACTCGGCCCACACCCAGACAGGCGTCGGCATCCGCGACCAGAAGGGGGGCCGCAACTCGCCGGTCTCGTTCAATCGGATCCTGTCGGGCTCGCAGTTCTGGGACGGCCGCGCGGATTCGCTGGAGGCCCAGGCCGTGGGGCCGATCCAGAATCCGATCGAGATGGGTTTCACCCACGAGGGCGTGGTCAAGCGGCTGGGCGAGATTCCGGTCTACGCCAGGCAGTTCGACACCATCTTCGGCGAGCTCTCGATCGACCGCGTGGGACAGGCGATCGCCGCCTTCGAGCGGGCGATCGTGACCCAGCCCGCGCCCTTCGACCACTACGAGCAGCTCCTGCCGTTCACGAAGATGGACGAGGAGGACATCGCCGATGACGAGGAACTCGCCGCCAAGTATGCCGCGGCCAAGGCCGCCGCCGAGGCCCATCCGATGAGCGACTCGGCCAAGCGGGGCCGTGACCTCTTCTTTGGCAAGGCCAACTGCACCGCCTGCCACGTGGGGGCAAACCTGGCCGACGAGAAGTATCACAATCTGGGCGTCGGCCTGGACAAGGAAGAGCCCGATCTCGGCCGGT
>JBJTPO010000311.1:0-5274 GCA_046075145.1 Planctomycetota bacterium | reverse complement strand
ATGGCATCTACGCGAACCCCAACGATGGCACCTGTTTTCCGAACCAGCCGTTTGGGATGGGCGGCATGGGGTTCACCGTGCTCCCCGCGCCGCCGCCGGTGGACATCAATCAATATGCGGGCAGCACGGTGACCCCCGTGCCGCCCATCACGAGCGGCTGGTTCGGAACATAGGTGCCGTCGTTGGGATTCGCGTAGATGCCGTACCGCGGATCGCTCGGCCCGTTCCCCGAGTAGAAGTCGTTGATCCAGCCGGCGCCGAGCGTGACCACGGCGCCGAGGGGGCTCGCGTCGTCAAACTGAACGCCGACGAACTGGTCGGGATGCAGCGCCGAGAGCTGCTCCGTGGTGCGACCCCAAGCGTTCGCGGCCTGCGGCGGCGAGGCGATCTGGTAGAGCGGGATGCCCAGGGAATCGAGCCTGGCGAGCGAGGCGGGCAACTGGTCCGCCGCGGCAACCCCGTCGATCATCACCACGCCCAGCAGGTTGGCGGCGGCCCCGTTGTCGACGGTGCGGGCCGCCACCTCGGCGGCAAACCCGCCACCCAGACGCTGACCGGCAAACAGGATCTTTTCGGGGAGTGCCCCCTGATAGCCGGCGGCGGTCGCACTCACGACGAGCGCTCCGCGATCGCCGAGGAACATTCCGGCGACCGCCTCCTGCATGGCCGCGCTGCCCAGGAAGGCACCGGGCCGGGTCGGGATCTCGAACGAACTGATCGCCGGAGCGACGACGATGCTGTTGGTCTGCCCCGCGATCTGGGCGGCCAGCGCGGCGAAGGCCGCCGCGTCGCCAAGCTCGCCACGCTGCAGCCAGACGATGCCGTTGGCGGAGACCTGACCGTCTGCCTGGGTCGGGAAGTACCAATCCGCCGACGTCACATCGCCCCGGGTGCCGGCGGGGATGGCCAGTGACGAGGTCCCGGTTTTCACGCCGGTCACGCCGTTGCTTTGCGGCGGGCTGATGGACCCAGAAAGGCCGTTGCTGCCGCTGTTGACCGCAGGCCCCGGTTGAAAATCGGACAGCCCGCCGATGGCGGCCAGTTCCGCACCGAGCCTCCACTCCGCCGCCGACCACATGTTTGCGGCCGGGCTGGGGAGCGGGCTCGCCGCGGCGGCGCCCAGCAGGATCGGCCGATTTGCCGCGGCATAGAAGCCATACTGGGCATCTTCCGGCGCCAGGCCCGCATACAGGTCGTTGATCCAGCCGGCGGTCAGCGTGCGGGCCGCCGCCGCATTGCCGGGCAGCGACTCCGTGGTCAGGCGCTGCGCCACGATCTCGTCGGCTGGGCTGCTGCCCACCATCGCGTCGACGACTGACCCGCCGGTGAGCGCCGCGCCGCGGAACCGACCGGGATTCGTCGCCACCAGGGCGTTGGTGGTCGCACCGTAGGCGTTCCAGAGTTGTGCGGGTGCCGCAAGCTGGTAGACCGGGATGGAACGCGAGTCGAGTCCGGCCACCTGCGCTGCAAAACTGCCGCTGCCGTCGAACGCGCTTCCCGAGACGCCGTCATACATCACGACGCCAGCGAGTTCGGTCGACGCAGGATTTTGGGCCGCGTAGTCGGCCGCGACCGCCGTCGCGAAGCCGCCGCCCGCGGAATGACCGGCGAGCACGAACTTCCCCGTGAGTTCGCCGGCCGCCCCAACATAGCCGGCCGCCGCTGCGCTCTCGCCCAGCGCGGGGCGACCGCCCGCGAACAACGACGCCACGGCCTGCACGGCCGAACTGCCGTTGAGCGACCAGGTCATGGTGGTCGGCAGCGACGGCGCCACCACGATGCTGTTGGTCTGCCGGGCGAGATCGAGGGCCAGCGCGGAGACCGAGCCGCCGGTGGTGCCGGAGGCATGCTGCAGCCAGATCACGCCCTGGGCGTCGACCGTGCCGTCGACCTGCGTCGGGAAGTACCAGTCGGCAGGCGCCGCCACGCCGCCACCAAAGGGGATCTCCAACGTCGAACTGCCCACCTGCACGCCGCTGACGCCGTTCGACGTGCCTGGCAGGCTCGGCGGTTGGTTCGTGAGGATGGTCGCTGCGGCCGTCATCGGGCCTGCACTGGCCGCGTTCGTCCCCACGGCCTGCGCGTCCGCCGTCCCCGGCACGAACCTGGTCGCACCCTGCCCACGCAACGACATGGTGAACGTGCCGCCCGCGAACGCCGCCGCGATCCGGCTCACGTTGCCCTGAGCGTTCACCCACACGTCCACCGGCACAGGGCTGTCGTCGCGGCCGATGCTCGGCGCTGCCGACAGGTCGGCCAGCGGGATCATGCCCGCGAACGTCGACAGCCCCACGACGGCCCGATAATGCCTTCCATAAGTGTCCCTGCCGACATCCTGCACGCGCTTCGCGAACTCGATCCCGGGCAGCGTGTTCAACGGCGTCAGCGATGTGGCGAGGCGATTCTCGCCGAGCAACATGCGCTGCATCGCCGCCGGGGTCATCGCGCCCGGCGACGGCTCCAAGAATCCCACGGTGGCGTCGATGTCGAGCGCCGCGGTGCGGGTGCTGAGCCACCCGGTCGAACGGGCCGACACCACGAAGGCTTCGACGCCGACGTCGAAGGAATAAGTGCGGGCCTTCTGCGCCCGATAGGCGGCCCTTCCCACGTCGTTCAGTCGCAGCCACAGCCCTGTGCCGTTGAGGGTCAGCAGGTTTCCGGCGAGGCTGCTCGCCAGGTAGTTCTCGACCTGCCCGAGTGCGTTGTCGCCCAGCTCGCTCCCCACCACGATCGAACCTGTGCACGGCCCGTTCGCCGCGACACCGAAGCCGCCGTTGGAGACGATCTCGTTGCCGGCACCCGCAATCCGACCGCCGATCCGGAGGCCCCGGGCGGACTGGAGCGACACGCCATGGCCGACGTTGCCGCGGAAGGAGTTGCCGGCGATGACGCTGCCGCTGTAAGCGCCGGGGCCGACCAGCAGCCCCACGCCATTGCCCGTGCTCGTCACGCCCGCGATGCGGGAGCCATTCGAGCCGCCGGCGAAGCGGATGCCGGCCCCTCCGAATCCGCTGATCGTGCGGGCGTCGGCCATGGGAGCGAACACGACGTTGTGGACGTTCGCCCGGACCACGAAACCGCTGGTGCCGGCCGCGGTGCCCGATCCATCCAACACGAGCCCGCCACCCACGAGCACGCGGCTGGCGTTCGTCAGCGTGATGCCCTGCAGGGGCAGCGAACGGCCGACGTCGCCCGCCATCGTGATCGACCGTCCGGCGGAAAGCTGGAGCCTGCCGAACCCGTCGATCGTGGACGAGAAGGAGATGTCGCCGCCGGACTGAAGGGCCACGCCGTTGAGGAGCGTCACGCCGCCACCGAACGACTGTGAGCCCCTGGCCGTGACCACGTTGGACGAGAGCAGGATCCCGCGCGACACGCCCTCGCCCTGCGTGGCGAGGCTCACGCCGCCGGCACCCTTCGCCACGATCAGACCGGCGATGGCGATGCTGTCGCCCGCACCCGCACCGGTGTCGATGGTCAAGCCCTGCGCGGCCGCCCCTCGGCCGATGGCCGCGAGGTTCACGCCGCCGGGGCCGATCGTGACCGAATCGGTGTTGGCTCCTCCCACGATCGAGAGGCCCGCGAACTTCGTGATCCTTCTCAGGTCCACGGTGATCGTGTCGGCCACGGCATCGACCGAGATGCCGTTGACCGAAACGGGCATGAAAAGCGAGCCTGCCGACGCGGCGGTGATTGTCAGCCTGGCTGCTGCCGCGTCGTACGTCGTGGCGAGGTTCGTGATCGCCGCGCCCTCCGGGGCCAGCGTGAGCCTCACCCGGTTGCCGGCCAGGCTGACGAGCACGTCGTCAGCCGCGAGCATGGCCCGCGACTCGAGGCCCTCGATGCCCGACTGCGCGCCTACCGGACGGCGACCCCGCCTTCGGCTTCCGACCGGAATCCGACGCCGACGGCCGAACAGGATGGATCGCAGGGTTCGGGGCATCGGTTGCTCACTGCAGTAACGACCATCGAGTTAGCCAGAATCCGACGTTCGGAGCAGGTGTCGACGCCAGCACGAATCAGCGTAGCTCGCGGATTGCGACGCCGCCAATGCTGGGTGCAATGATGACACCTGTGCCGAAGTTCCGGATCGCCGCCGCGACGCCTGCGTCGGCGAACACGGATCCGGCCTGGAACAACGACGTCGCCGCCATCACCGACCCGGCGACCGACCTGCCCGATCTGCGACCGGCCGTCAGTCTTCCAGCTCACCGCCGACACCGCCCTCAAAGTGGCAGTCGCCGCACGACTGCGTCAGCGACTCGAAGGCCTCGCCAAGCGACCGCTGATCCCGTTGCCTCGCAGCCGCGACGATTTCCCCGACCGCCTCGACATACCCGTCGGCCGAACCCTTGATGTCATCATCGCGTGATTCGGCCAGGGCTCGGGCCATCGCTTGAAACGCCGGAAGGTTCGCGTCGACGGCGGGCCATGCTGGCGCTGCGGCGGCCACTTGGCCCCGCAACTGCCGATAGGGAGATCGCTTCCCCTCGTGGACCTTCTCCATCAGGTGCTCGAACTCGTCGTGATCATCGTCGGCCCAGGCCCCGACCCTCAGGTCGACCGCCGTCAGCGAGAAACAGCCAACGACCACTCCAACCATCCACACGACGCTCGCACGCGAAACCATCGCTCTCTCCTCGCCTGAAAAACTGCCCACGCATGACAAGGGTATCTCGCCGCCGGGGCCGCCGCGTGGTGGCTTGCCGCCGGACGGGGTAGACTTTCTGGATGCTGGAAGATTCAGGACCGACCGACGAGGCCTGCGGCGACTGCCGCTTCTGGCGGCGCGAGCGCGACGCGGACCGCGGGCCCGACTGGGGCCAGTGCCGCAGAATGCCCCCCACGCTCCCGCCGGTCGAGCAGGAGAAACTGCTCCACGTCGGCATCTGGCCACACACGGCCGAGGACGACTGGTGCGGTGAATGGCAGGCTGTCGCCCCGCCGAAATCAGACCCTTGAACGCCCCCTCCCCGACCCCGAAACTGCCTCCGCCCGAGCCCGGCCGGCTGCTGATTTCTCCGCAAGCCCGGGCCAGGGTCAAAAAAACCCCTGAAACCCCGGCGTTCGCCTGGCCCCCCCTCGGTTGTGGTCGGGCCGTGGAAGTGCTACAACTTTCGGTGTTCGACAGACTCTCGTCCGCACTTCCGGCCCTATCGGGGAACTGAGCCTGTGCTTCGGCGATGGTCGCTAGCGTCGATTGTTTGGTGATCCAGTTCCCGAGTTCAGTGAGAGGTTGAGGGATATGTCCCGGAAGATTTACGTGGGGAACCT
>JBJTPO010000310.1:0-3651 GCA_046075145.1 Planctomycetota bacterium | reverse complement strand
GGCGCCGCCTCGGCGGCCGGTCACACCAAAGACCTGCTGCCGGCCGTGCAGCAGGCCGTCCCCGCCGGCCAAGCGGTGGTCATCGCCGTCCTCGAGCCCGACGAGTGGGCCCAGGGCCACATCGCCGGAGCCCGGCTCGTGCCGTTGAGCACGCTCGAGCAGGGCGTCGATCCCGCCCGGCTCGCGGCGGTGCTCCCCAAGGACAAGATCATCTACTGCCACTGCCTCGCGGGTGGCCGCTGCCTCGAGGCCGCCGCGATCCTCGCCCCGCTCGGCTACGACGCGCGGCCGCTCAAGCAGGGCTACCCACAGCTGATCCAGGCCGGCTTCCCCACGGCCGTCGGCAACTGAACGACTTCCCACGACAAGAGTCCGCATCCGAAGATCCTGACCGTCGATTGAGCGAGGGGTTGCCCGTGCCAGTCGAGCGGCGTAGGAAACCGAGCGCATCCGACCAATCCGCTTTGCGGATCGCTGCCCGTTGCGCAGCGAGGTTTCCTCCGAGCGAGCGGAAGGCAGGATGCCTGCAGCGAGCGTCCGGCGAGATGGCATGGGCAATCCCGGCCCACCAGATTTGCGGCGACCCGCGCATGATCCACGGTCGCCCGGCGGCGTCAGCCCTCCAGCCACTCGGGCCTGAAGAGCATCGCCATGCCGAGGGCCAGGATCACGCTGCCGCTGATCAGCTTGAGCCAGCGTCCGCCGGTCTCCTGGAGCTTGAACCGGGCCAGCGACACGACCACGCCGGCCACCATCAGCACGTCGTCGAACATGTAGGCCGCGATGTAGAGGCCGAGATAGCCGTAGCGGGCGGCGGTCGAATAGCCGCGCTGCGTGAGGATGTTGGTGTACAGGGCGGGCAGCCCGGCGGTGCAGAGCAACTCCACGAGGTTGACGAGCACCGCCAGCACGAACGCGGCCCCGATCGCCGCCGGCAGGTTCTCGGCGGTCACGATCCGCCGGATCCGCGCGTAGATGCCGGGCTTCGCCGCCTCGGGGATCGACAGCGACGGCCCCTGCTGGAAGGCGAAGAAGTCCTTCACGTGCACCAGACCGATCACGATCGCCAGCCCGCCGAGCGTGAACTGCACCGGTCGCAGCATGCCGATCCACTCGAACACGTTGAGCCAGGCCGCCATGAACGCGAAGTAGGCGGCCCCGCTCACCAGCACGAACGTGCCGGCGATCGCCAGGATCCGGATCCGGTCGCCGAGGTTGACCAGGATCGAAAGCAAAAGCAGCAGCACCCACATCGCGCAGGGATTGAAGCCGTCCACGAGTCCGATCGCCAGCGTGAACAGCGGCATCCCCAGCCGGCGCGGGTCGAGGTGTCCGAGCCAGGGCACGTCGACCGCCTCGTCGTCAGCGCCGACGATGTCAGCCGTGCCAGGCACCGCCTCGCCGACCGGCTCGCGGCAGGGCCGCGTCCAGGGGTCCAGGATCCGCTCCAGCCGGGGCCGCATCGCCTCGGGCCGGTCGAACCCGACCACGAGCCGGTCACAGAGATGGAACACCGGCACGCTGGCCGCCGCGGTCTTGTGCCGACACACGAGGTCGGCGAGCGCCGTGCGGGCACCGGCGTCGGCCGAGAGGTCGAGGATGACCGGCCGCAGCCCGGGATAGGCGGCGACCAGGTCGGGTAGCCAGTCCTTGGCCTTGCCACAACGCGAACAGCCCTGCCGGGTGTAGACCTCGATGCGGCAGGCGGCCTCGACGCGGGCGACGACGGCCGCCGGATCCCGGGCGGTCGAGACCGCCTCACCGCAGGCGATCACGACCGGCAGCGCGTCGGCGGGAAACCCGTGCTTCCCCGCCGCGGCAGCGAGCGCCGCCTGATCCTCCGGCACGGTGTCGATGAACCGCCGCACGACGGTGATTCCGCCCCGCTCGGCGGCGAACGCCTCCAGCCCCGTCATCAGTGGGCCGGCCGCCTCGTCGGCAGAGGCCGCGAACACGTCGACCACCAGACACCGCGGCTCCGCGGCCGGGGCGGCGAGGCCAGGCACTGGAAACACCGCTGCCGCCAGAAGGAAGATCGCGGTGAGGCGGTCGGAGCGGAGCATGAAAACCATCGTGAGGCCGGGGATGTCAGCCTACGCGGGCCGTCCAGCCCACCCGCCTCGCCCGGGTCCCGCTCCGCCAGTTCGCGAACCCGGACAGTGCGGAACTCCAAGGGCGATCCTCCCGATTCCAGGCAACGGTGCCCATCGCCGGCCGACACTCGCCGCACGAGCCCTGCAAGTCGCTTCATGAATGGGAGCCTCGGGGACAAGGCTGGATCCAACACGCAGCAGGAGCGGCCCGCGAGGGGTTGCCGGTACCCCGGAGCCGGCCTGAGGCAGGATGCCGAAGCGCGGCCAGCATGAAGTGCGCAGCGGCCAGGCGGGCAATCCTGTTCGGCACACGGGTTGCCTCCGCCGTGGGGCAGGCTTACAGCCTGCCCGGACCGGTCCGCCACTTCAGTGGCGGACCCATTCGTCAGCCCGGAATGCCCAGGTTGCAAACCTGGGCCCACTTTTTCGAGGCCCGACATGTTGAACCAATCACGTGCCGAACACCATGGCCAGGATGGCCACAGCGAACGTCCGGCCGACAAGTCACCGGCAACCCCGAGAGCGCTGGGCTCAGCCGCGCCGCAGCACGAAACCCTCGATGGCCTCGTACTCCGGCAGGCCGAGCTTGTCGTAGAGCCGCGCGGTATCACGGTTGCGGTCCTCGGCCCGCTGCCAGAACTCGCGGGGATCGGTCGGCCCGGGGAACACGGCCCGGTCCTTCTGGCTCTCGTGCTTGAAGATCGCCATCCGCTTCCGCTCCACCTCGTCGGGAGAGAGCGGCACCGCCATGTCGATCTCGTGCGGGGCCCACTCCTGCCAGGCGCCCCGGTAGAGCCAGCACTCACAGTCCCGGGCCCAGTCGCGGGCGGCGAGTTGCTCGAGCGCCGCGAACACCGCCGCCAGGCAGACGCGGTGCGTGCCGTGGGGGTCGGAGAGGTCGCCGGCGGCGTAGACCTGGTGGGGCTTCACCTCGTCGAGCAGCCGGGCCGTGATCGCGACGTCCTCGGGACCGATCGGGTTCTTGCGGACGCGGCCGGTCTCGTAGAAGGGCAGGTCGAGGAAGTGGATCCGGTCGGGGTGCACGCCCGAGTAGCGGGCCGCCGCCCGGGCCTCCGTCCGCCGGATCAGGCCCTTCACGGCCTGCAGCTCCGGGATGTCCACCGCCCCGGCCGGCTTGCTCTTGAGGAAAGCCCGGATCCGCTCCGCGATCTCGCCCGGGGACCGCTCGCCGGGGGAGACGATCGTGCCCACGCCGAACGCGCGGCAGAACTCCTCCACGAAGTCCACGTGGCGATCGGCCGACTCGTCCCAGACGGCGATGTTGCCGCTGGTCTGGTAGGCGACGTGGACCTCGTGCCCCTGCTCACAGAGGCGGATGAAGGTGCCACCCATACTGATCACGTCGTCGTCGGGATGCGGGCTGAAGACCACGATCCGCTTGGGGAAGGCGGCGGCCCGCGGCGAGTCCTGGCCGCCGGCGACCCGCAGGCGGCGGGGCTTGCCCGGTCCGCCGGCCGGCCAGCCCGTGATGGTGTCCTGCATCGCCCGAAAGACCTCGATGTTGAGGTCGTAGGCGCGGCCCCGGTTCGAGAGCAGG
>JBJTPO010000309.1:0-2259 GCA_046075145.1 Planctomycetota bacterium | reverse complement strand
TCGCAGCCGGCGGCAGGCCAAACCACCACCAGACGGCGAACACGAGCAGCATCGCCGCAAGTCCGGCAGCGCCGCCGAGCCACGCGGGCTGGCCCGCCGCCCCAAGCGGACCGAAGCCGCCGAGCACGTCGGCTTCGATCGCGGGAGGCGCGAAGGACCGCGGCACGGAACGGCCAATTGGGAGCATCGTGGCGGGCAGCGCGGTGTTCCACGCCAGACCGGCCAGCACCCCAGGGACGGTGATCGCGTCGGGAATCACCCGGTGACGCAGGTCGATCCACGACGCGGCGGCCAGGAACGCGAACAGGATCAGATGGGCGACGAGCCGGAGGCAGACGCTCATCGACCCAGCGGGCGCGACATCCGCCGGCATCTGGCCGAGGCAGCGGACTTCCCACCACCACCCGGCGAGGGCCAGCGACACCGCGACCAGTTCGATCATCGGGAAGCGGGCCGCGCCGGCCAACTGTTCCTGCAGGATCGCGGTCAGACCACGGCGCAGGACCAGCCCGAGCAGGAACACCGCCGGAACCAGCGCGACCAGCATCGAGCCGCCTTGGTACCAGGTGTCGGCGGCCAAAGTATCGGTCATGGAATGGGCTCGGCGGCTGGGTGGTTCGGGTCGAGGTCGGTCCTGGCCGATCGGCCCAGCCAGGCGGCGATCCGGGCGGCGATCCGGGCGGGCGGCTCGGACGAGACGTCGATCACGGCATCGGCGACCTCGCGGTAGAACGGGTCGCGGGCGACGAGCGTTGCAGCCACCTCGTCGAGCGGATTCGTCCCGGAGAGCGCGGGCCGACGGACGGCGGTGGTCGGATCGGCGGCGAGCCGCGCGCGGAGCACCTCGGCCGGGGCCGTGAGCCAGACCACGGGCCGGCCCCGCGCCCACAGCGCCGCCCGGTTGGCCTCGCGGAGGATGACGCCTCCGCCGGTGGCGAGCACGCCCGCTTCCGCGGCCAGCAGCCGGTCGAGCACGGTGGACTCGAGATCCCGGAACCAGTCCTCGCCCCGGGACGCGATCAAAGCGGCGATCGAATCGCCCGCCTCGCGTTCGAGCACGTCGTCGGCGTCCTGCCAGGAGCAGCCCAGCAGCATCGCCAGTCGGGCCGCCACCGAAGACTTGCCGCTGCCCCGATAGCCGACGAGCGTGATGCGTGGCATGAGGAGTGGACTTCCCTCGGGGCCGTCAGGCAGGTTGCTTGGCCGAGGCGGTGGCCCGCTTCAGCGCCTCCCGCATCACCAGCGGCGGGGGCTCCGTGCCATGCCAGGTGCGGAACTGGATCGCCGCCTGCCGCACGAACATCTCCACGCCGGTGACCACGCGACAGCCCGCGGCGCGGGCCTCCTTGATGAACAGCGTGTTTTCCGGATTGTAGACCGTGTCGAACACCACCATGTAGGGCCGCAGATGCTCCTTCTCGAAGGGCGTCTGGTCGACCTCGGGGTGCATGCCGATCGGGGTGGCGTTGACGATGCAGTCGTGGGGCATCCGGTGGCGGGCCGACCACTCGACGGCCTTGCAGCCGACGTCGGCCGCGACCTTCTTGGCCCGCTCGGCGGTCCGCGACGCGATCGTCACCTCAGCGCCGCGCTGCTTGAGTCCGAAGGCCACGGCCCGGGCGGCGCCGCCGGCGCCGAGCACGAGCGCCGTCTTCACGCCGAGACCCTGGCCCGGGGCGAGCTGCTCCGTCTCGGCCAGCACGGCCTCCAGGCTCTCGACGGCCGCCGTGGCGTCGGTGTTGGAAGCGGCGATGCCGTCGGCGGAGAAGCTCAGCGTGTTGGCCGCCCCGATCGAACGCACGAGGTCGTCCTGCCGGCTGCACCGCTTGAGCACGGCTTCCTTGTGGGGGATCGTCACGCTCAAGCCCGCGAGAGGCCAGCGGGCCGCCTCGGCCAGGAACTCGTCGAGCTGGTCGGCCGGGACGCGGAACGGCACGTAGACCGCGTCGAGCCCGGCGGCGGCGATGGCTGCGTTGTGGACCATGGGGCTGAGGCTGTGGGCCACCGGGTCGGCGACGACGCCGTAGATCCGGGTGGTGGGGCCGAGGGCGTCGAAGCGATAGAGATCCCGCATCTGCCGCCAGCCGATCTGCCCGGGCGCCAGCGCCCGTTCGTCGTTGAAGGTCGCGAACGCGAAGGGTGCGCCGGCCCTGCCGCAGAGAATGCGGGTGGGAACGCCGATGTCGCCCATGCACAGCCCGACGGTGGGCACCCTGGCCGCCGCGACCAGCTCCAGCATCCGCAGGTTGTCGGTCGGGT
>JBJTPO010000308.1:0-1482 GCA_046075145.1 Planctomycetota bacterium | reverse complement strand
CACTATACCGCCCGTCACCGCTCCTCGGCATCCGCGTCGTCGGGCTCGCCGTCCCCTTCGAGATCGTCCGCGTACGCGTCGAGGTCGCCGAGGTCGTCCTCCGCCCAGTCGTCCTCATCCTCATCGTTTTCAAACGATGCCACCGCCGGCCTCGGTTCGGCGTGCGGTTGGATCCTCAGCTTCCGGGGAGCCGGATCGGGGGGCAGTGGCTCGTTGCCCGTGCGTGCGGCCCAGTCCTCCATCGTGATCAGGACCTCGCGGGCCTGGCTCCCCTTGTACTCGCCGACGACGCCGTCTTCCGCCATGAAATCGATCAGGCGGGCCCCGCGGCCGTAGCCCACGCCCAGGGCCCGTTGCAGGAGCGAGACACTGCCCCGACCCTCGCGGATGATCACCTCGACGGCCGCGTCGTACAGGTCGTCCTTGTCGCGAGGATCGTCGGCCCGCTTGCCGGCCGCCTCTTCAGCCCCGGCAGGCTGGAGGTTCACGAGCTCGGCGGCATACTGCGGCTCGCTCGTGCCGATCGCCGCCATCACGCGGCCGATCTCCTCGTCGGAGAGGAAGGTTCCCTGGCCGCGGAGGATCTGGCTCGTTCCCGGCGAGAGGAAGAGCATGTCGCCGTTGCCCAGGAGCCGCTCGGCCCCCATCTCGTCGAGCACCACGCGGCTGTCGGTGCGGCTGGCCACCTGGAAGGCGATCCGGGCCGGAAGGTTGCTCTTGATCAGGCCCGTGATCACGTCCACCGTCGGCTTCTGGGTGGCGAGGATCAAGTGGATGCCCACGGCCCGGCTCTTCTGGGCCAGGCGGATGATGTGGGCCTCAATCTCCTTGCCGGCCGTCATCATCATGTCGGCGATCTCGTCGGCGATCATCACGATGAAGGGCATCGTGGTGGGGATCGCTGCCGCCTCCTCCTCGCTGGCCGGATTGATCCGCTTGAGCAGCTCCTCCCGGCCGAGCGCGTTGTATTGCGTCAGGTGCCGCACGCCAACCTTCGCCAACAGCGCATACCGCTGCTCCATCTTCTCGACCGCCCAGGCCAGGATCGCCTCGGCCTTCTTCATGTCGGTGACCACCGGATGCATCAGGTGGGGCAGCGACTTGTAGGGCGTGAGCTCGACCATCTTGGGGTCGATCATCAGCATCCGCACCTCGTCGGGCCGCCGCGTCATCAGCATCGAGACGATGATCGAGTTCAGACAGACCGACTTGCCCGTGCCCGTGCGGCCGGCGATCAGAAGGTGGGGCATGCTCGCCATGTCCACCACCATCGGGTTTCCCGCCACGTCCTTGCCGAGGAAGATCGGGATCTTCATCGAGCGGCTCTTGGACTGCGTCTCCTCGATCACTTCGCGGAGTCGGACCATTTGCCTCGTCGTGTTTGGCACCTCGATGCCGACCGAGTTCTTGCCGGGGATCGGAGCGACGATCCGCACGCTGGGCACTCGGAGCGCGATGGCGAGGTCATCGGCGAGGTTCGTG
>JBJTPO010000307.1:0-4451 GCA_046075145.1 Planctomycetota bacterium | reverse complement strand
CCAGGACCACCGAGGAGGAGATCCTGGAGAGCAAGAATTTCGGCGAGACGAGCCTCGTCGAGATCAAGGAGATGCTCGCCTCCAAGGGACTGTCGCTCGGCCAGATCGCCCAGCCGCTCGCGGCTGAAGAGGCCGAGCCGGCTCCGATCGAGCCCTCCGAGGACGAACAGCAGATTCACGCCCTGCCGATCACCGACCTCAACCTCTCCGTGCGGGCCCGCAAGTGCACGACCAAGCTGGGGATCACGACGATCGGCGACCTGATCCGCCGCACGGCCGAGGATCTGCTGGAGTGCAAGAACTTCGGCGTGACGAGCCTCAACGAGGTGCGGGAGAAACTTTCCGAGCGGAACCTCAAGCTCCGCGGCGACTGACCTTCCAGCCCCCCCGAGCGAACCAGGACAGCAACGCCATTCCGGCACCCAAACCTTTGCCGGCAAAAGGTTTGCGCTCGGCGCGGGCCGACCGATTATTTGCTTCCGTCTCTCTTTGTCGGTACCCTCGAAAGTCTTGCCGCGTGCGGCCGTCTTTCCGGCCGGCGGGCGTTGTTTCGAGGGAGCCCACCCGCATGACTTCCGCCAGCCTCAGGGAAAAGCCCGTCCGCGATCTCGCCCGCCTGGCGAAGCAGCACGGCGTCCAGGGCTGGCACTCCATGCGGAAAGATCAGCTCATCCGGGCGTTGGTGCGCAAGGCGAAGTCGCGGCTGAACGGCCGGCCTGCCGCGGCCGCCGAGCCGCGGCCTCGGGCGGAGGCGGCGCGGCACGTTCCGGCCGGCGGCCAGCGCGACCCGGAGGTCGCCCGGCGGATCGCCGAGGCGCGGGACCGGCTGGCCCGCGCCAAGAACCTCACCACGGCGCCCGAGGGAGGCCGGGCCGCATCGCGATCGCGGCCCCGCGATCGGATGGTGCTGATGGTCCGCGGGCCGCACTGGATCCACGCCTTCTGGGAACTGACCGCCCGGAGCATCACCCGGGCCCAGGCCGCCTTGGGACCGGAGTGGCACGGCGCCCGCCCCGTGCTCCGGGTGCTGGAGATCGAGTCGGGGATCCAGGGCACGCCATCGGAGCGGGTGGTGCGGGAAATCGACGTGCACGGCGGCGTCAAGAACTGGTTCGTGGACATCCGCGAGCCGCTGCGGTGCCGGGTCGAGATCGGGTACCTCTCCGGCTCAGGGCGGTTCCACTCGCTGGCCCGCAGCAACGCCGTGACCACGCCCATGGCCTCGCAGGCCGACACGCTCGACGCCCACTGGGGCGAGATCGTCGACGACTGCGAGCGGATCTACGCGATGAGCGGCGGCTACTCGCCGGAAAACAACAGCACGGAACTCCAGGAACTGTTCGAGGAGCGGCTGCAGCGTCCGATGGGCCCCCCCGCCGCCCGTGTCGCCGGCGGCGAGCAGGCCCGCGACGAGCACCAGCCGATCGACTTCCAACTCGAGGTGGACGCCGAGATGATCGTCTACGGGGCGACCAAGCCCGACGCCTACGTGACGCTCCAGGGTGAACCGGTCAAGGTTCAGGCGGACGGCACGTTCCGGGTGCGGGTCGAGATGCCCAACAAGCGGCAGGTGTTGCCGATCATCGCCAGCGCCGCCGACGGCTCCGCTCGCCAGACGGTGGTGATGGCCGTGGAGCGGAACACCAAGTCGATGGAGCCCTACGGCCGCGATTCGGGTGAGTACTAGTTTCACGGCTGCAGGGGCATCCATGCCCCCTGCAGCCGTGGCGGCACTCCGGCCTTCGGCCGCTGCCGCCGGCCGCACCTCTGGGCGGCCGTGCTCGTGCTTGTTGTGGCACTCTGCGTTCGTGCAGACGAATCGGACCCTGGCTGGCCAGATTGAGGATCCGGCTCGGGGTCGCCCGTGCCAATCGAGACGGCGTAGGAAACCGAGCGCAGCAGGATTGCGAAGCGAGGTTTCCTCCGAGCGAGGGGAGGCCACGATGGCCGAAGCGAGCGTCCGGCGAGATGGCACGGGCGACCCCAAGCCTGCGGTACCCACGACGCAGCGACACATTGGAACGAACGCGAGCCGGCGTGACTGATCACGCTATAATGCGATGAGCCGCCGCGGGATGCGGGGCGTTAGGTTTTCTGCCATGCTCGTGCTGAAGTCCACCCATGCCGGTGAGCTCTTACCGAGGCTCGTTGGGGGCCGGAAGAATGTTTCGGTCGCGTGTCCAGCCGCCCCCGGTTTCCGGGGCCGCGGATCACATGCCCCGGAATCCAAGGCACCCCCGTCTTTTTATCAACGAGCTCTCCGCATCTCGTGACCCCACGACATTGCGGTGGAAAGCCTAGCGCCCCGCGTTCCGCGAAGCCCAGGCCATGAACGCCTGCTGCGGTGCCGACCGGAAGGTCTTCTGAAACGCCTCGTCGAACGACGCCCCGCCATCCACGGCCGCCACGAACTGAGCCAGCTTGCCGCTGCTCATGAGCGAGCCCAGAAATCCTCCCCCTGTGAGCGCCGCCGCCGAGGGATCCGAGCGGCCGGCGAAATAGTCGGTCGCCGACCCGAGTTCCTTCACGGCAGCCCCGGCGTCGCGCTTCCAGGCCTGTGCCAGCATCGCCTTCGGCTCCGCCCGCGACGCCACGACGCGACCGGCACCGCGGCAAAACCAGGCCGGCAGTCCCCGGCCGGCGAGCGCCCCGGCCGCCAGTTGCTCGGCCATCAGCAGCCGCGTGTCCTCTTCGTCCTCGCCCGCAGGTAGGACGAACGCACCATACGCCACGTCACCCGCGACCCCGGCGTGGCCGGTCAGGCCCTTGGGTCGCTCCGACTCCAGCACCACCTGCCAGAGCTCCGAATAGTCGTAGACCTTGCGAAATGTGTACACGATGACGCCCCCCTTGAGCATCGGGCCTTGGCCGGTGCCGAGCTCAGCCCGAACCCGCGCGGCCACGTCCTCGGCCTGCGCGGCGAGTGTCTCCATCCGAGCCGGCGGGAGGTTGCCCACGAGGGCGAAACCCGGCCGCCGCTCGACCACCGGAGCCTCCTCTGGAATGAACCGCCGCCAGAGGGCCTCTCCGGCCGTGATCCGCAGCTTGGCCAGCTCCGCGTCGGAGAGCCGCTGGGCCCGGCCGGCGGCCGTCACCGTGTCGAGCGAGGCCTTGGGGGAGAGCAGGTCGATCCGGGCGCCCTGGTCGATCACTTGGCGATCGTCGCGATCTGGGCGTCAGGGAGTGGCGGCTTGCCGAGCGGCATCCGCTGGCCGTCGACGCCGGCGGCCCCCTGCAGCTTCTTCACCAACAGGCTGTCGGCTGCCTTGCCCGGCACGATGGCCGGCCCCGTGCCGCCCCCCTTGATCAGCGTCTCGAGGCTCGTCATCCGCAGATTCGCCTCCGGATCCTGACTGCCATGGCAGTTGCCGCACTGCTCGAGAAGGATCGGCGCGACCTCCGAGGCGAACGACACGTCGCCCGGCTTGAGCGGGGCCGCGGCCGGAATCGCCACCTCGGGCACCGGTGTGGCCGCAACGCCGGCCCGAGCCAGCGTGGCGAGATCGGCGTTCGGATCGCCGTCACAGGCCGCGCCCGAGTCGATCCAGCGGACCAGCATCCCCACGTCATCCGGCGAGACCCGTCCGCCGCCGGGCGGCATGTCGCCCGAGAGAATGACCTCGACGAGCTCGCTCATGGTGCCCATCCCCGGCGAGACCTTGGCCGAGTTCATCAGCTGCGTGTACGTGGCCATCTGGAAAGCGCCCTTGCGTCCCGAGACGTGACAGCGGCCGCAGGTCGCCACCAGGAAGGGAGCCACCTGCCGGGAAAACGAGACGCCTGCGGCGACCGGGCGGCGGCCGGGCGGGGCGGCTGGAGCGACGACGGCAGGGGCCGGGATGACGAGCGCCGTCACGTCAGCCCCCGCCTTCTCCAGCTTGGTCCGAGCCTTCGCGGCCCGGTCGGCCAGGGGCTTGAACGCGGGCGACGGTGTCGGCAGCACGAGCAGCGCCTCGAGGCCGCCGATTCCCTCGGCAAGCGCTGCCGCGGCGTCGTCCAGCTTGCCCATGGCCGTGAGCTTGTCGGCGCTGTCGATCTGCTGGCGGATCTCGCGGGGCGACGGATCGGACCCGGTGGCGGCCAGCGCGAGCGTGCACGACAAGACCGCTACCGGTCCGAGGATGGCGAGGCGTCGCATGGTCGGTTCCTTGGCGGCCGGGGGCGAGGAGCGATCTGTAGCATGGCCGAGAAGGCCGTCGTCGCCACGACCGCCACGCCCCAGAGCATCGCCAGCGGCAGGGCCGCCCAGCGGCAGGCGATCGCCGCCGTCGCGTCACCGACGGCGGCCAGCAGGGCGGCTGTGCCCAGCGTGACGGCGATCAAAACGGGGAGCAGGAGCGTGGCGGCGAGCCCCCAGACGAGGCCGCGGCTGAGCAAGGCGCGATCACGGCCACTAGAGGCGCTATCATGTCACTCTCAATGCACACGCATGGCGCGAGCAAGGCGCGAGC
>JBJTPO010000306.1:0-4131 GCA_046075145.1 Planctomycetota bacterium | reverse complement strand
TCGAGCCGCTCCTCGACGAGCACCATCACCGCCTCGGCGGCGGTCGCCTCATACAGGCGCACGGCCATCTCGAGCAACTGTTCGAAATGCGGCCTGCCGTCGCCCGGTGACATCGGAACACTCCACGCGCGGGTCGTGCCGACACGGGAGGGGACGCCAATCCAACCGCCTGACGGTCTCCGTGCGCCGGATCCAAGCGCCCGCGGTGGAAGCGTACGCGGGGCGCGCCGGCCATTCAAGCGCGCCGCGGACAGCGGGAGGCCCCGAGACGACGGCCGAGGCCCTCCCCAGCGCAGGGTTACCGCCTCGCGGCGTCGGGTTCCGCCGGCTTCTCGGCCATCACCGCTGGATCGGCGGCGGCCTTCATCGGGCCATGATAGGCGGCGATGCCGCCCGGCAGGACCACGCCCCAGGCCCGCTCCTGGTAGATGGTGAGGGCGTGCAGGGCATGGCCGAGCGGGCCGAGCTTCCATTCCCGGGAAGGCTCCCGAGAGAGGGCCCGGCAGAGAAACTCGGCCGCCGCCACCACCCGCGGGTCGTAGAGCTTGTCCTGGTCGAGCGACGAAACCAGCCACTCGAGGATGTGGCCGGTGGTCTGGATCTTGCGGTCGATGTCGTCATCGCGATCGGCCGAGTACTTGAACCACTCGGTGCTGAACGAACCGTCGCCATTCTGGAGACGGGTCAGCGTAAAGGTTTGGAAGTCGCGGACATAACGGTCGGCCCGCAGGTAGACGCCGTCGAGTTGCCCCGTCAGCCGCTGCCGCCGCTGGCAGCCGTACGACAGGCCGAACAGCCGATGGGTGCCGCCGCAGGGGGCTCCACGGATCGGCTGCACGATCTCCTCCTCCACCAGCCGGGCCAGCGACCACGGATCCCCGTCGCGGCTGGTCCAGGTGGCATCGGTGGGCAGGTAGTGCGCCAGCGCGATCAGCGCGAAGGTCAGTTCCGTGGCCGGCTTGCAGGCGAGCTTCTCCTCCTCGATCAAGTCGGCCACGGTGAACGTCCGGCCGGCGACGGCGATCGGCGAGCTGGCCGCCACACGGCACTGGGCGAGGATGGCGAGATACTGGGCCGAATGGCCCTGCACGCCGAAGTAGCCCTTGAGGGCCACCAGCCGGCTGCCGTTGGTGGTGAGCATCGTCTGGCCGCGGCACCTGCCCCCCATGTTCGACCAGCCGATCGCGCTCACGAGGTCGCCAGCAGGGCCGCCCACGCGCACCTGGGTGGGTACGCCGAAGGCGATGAAGCCGTGCATCACCTCCCAGGGCGTGTGCTGGGCGGTGTTGAGGGGCCGCCGCTGGTAGGTGGTCAGCGTCTGGTCGATCCACTTTCGCAGCCGGTTGAATCGCGGCGTGCTCGGCGCGGGCATGCCGGACGGCTGCAGCCGCGTGACGACGAGCGGGAGCGTGGGGCGACCGCTCGCCGACGGTGAGACGGTGATTGTGCGGGTCGGCTTCGCCGCGGGCTTGTAGTCCACGTCGGCGGCATCAGCCAGGATTCTCCCCGCCGTGTCCCCCGCAGCCTTCGCGAAAGACGTCGCCTCGGACCAGGTGGGCGTGCGGCCGGCGGCCGGCCCCTGCCGGGCAGGCTGACGGTCCGGAGCCTGCGACGCCTGCTTGGACCCTGACTGCTGCCGCTTCTCCGCCGCCAGCCGTTCGACATCGCTGGCCGGCGGCGGGGCCGGGAGCGCGATGAACTCCGGCGTGGCTTCGGACCGCGGCCGCACGATGCCCTCGAAGAACCGGGCGGCGCGGCTGCGGCTCGGCGGGGCGCCCTCGAGAGGCAACACCGCCACGAGGCACGCCCCCAGGCAGGCGAGGGCCAAGCCCTGCCGCGTGCGTCCACGAGCCCGATGCGGCAAACGGTCTGGAGCTGGCGGGAGACCGGTACGGTGCATCGATGACCAAACGAAGGAATCGGACCGTCACAAAAACAGCCAGTGGGGTATCGGCACGGCGGAAGCCTGGAACCCGCCCGCGTCCTTCGGCACCGCCAGGGTCGCATCAAGCCTCCCCATCCTCTCAGCCCACCCCGCCTGCCACCCGCCGCTCCGGAGCCGAACGTCGCCGGTGCCTCGCCGCCGGACGCGTGGCGACGCGGGCTCGGGGCTGCCCCTCGCAGTCCAACCGTCGTAGGGGAATGTCCCCTTTCCGCAGTCTACTCCGGATTCGCCTGCACGAGCGCCGCGCGCAAAAAACGCTTACGACCACGGCCGCCCGGTGGTGCGGCCGCCGGGCGGAGGCCCGGCAAGGCTGCAATGGCCAGGGATGGCATTGCAGCCGTAAAGCGGGTGCGGCCGCGAAGCCGTGAAGTCAGAACAGCTGTCGGAACCCCTCGGCGATCGACCACTCGGTTCCCTTGGCGTTCGGATCGGCCGCCCAGGCCCGCCAGGCGTTGACGTCGTCGCCGAGATCTCGGCCGCTGACGTTCTTGAGCGCGCCCACCGCGCGGTATTGCACGGCGGGATCGGGATCTTCGAGCGCGCGGGCCAGCGCGGGAACGGCCGCGGAGTCACCAAGCGCCCCGAGTGCTCGCAGGGCCCTGAGTCGCACGTCGATTTCCGTGTCGGCTTCCACGCGGGCCGCGAGCAGGGAAACGGCCTCGGGGCCGCCCCGCTTCCGCCAGGCCTCGCAGGCGGCCATCCGCACCCGGGCCTCTGGATCCTCGAGCGCGCCGCGACAGACCGCAACCGCCGCCGGCGTGTCGAAGTCCGCCGCGATCCCGAGCATCGCGGCCCGGACCCGCGGGTCATGCTCCGTCAGCACCTTGCCCACGAGCCCCTGGGTGAACGCCACCTGCTCGGCCCCGGTGCCCTGCTTGGCCCGCCCAGCCTCCGCCTCGAGTTCGGTGATCCGCTGGTCGGCCGTCGCCCCATACTTCTCCCGCTCGGCGGCCGCCTTCTTCGGATCGAGCCGGTTTCGCCAGCCGGCGCAGCCGGCCGCGGTCGCGGCCAGGGCGAGCAGGGCGCAGATTCGGATTGCGGCAGACGGGTTCATCCGTGACGATGCTCCGGGCGAGGCGGCGACGGCGAGTCCTGCAGCCGGGCCTCGACCGACCGCGGGCGGACGATAGCCGGCAGGCGAAGGTGTGGCGATGCCAGTCGGTCACGACCGGACTCCGCTCCCCTCCCCAGCCTGCCCGGCCTGCCGCGAAACCGACCCGGCTCCGCCGCGAGGAACCGACGACTTCCGCGGCGGCCAACGAGCGTCCACCATGCCCTTCCCGGCCTCGCCACCCGTCCGAGCGCCGCTCTCATGTCTGGTCGCGGTGGCGATCGCAGGTGGCTTGGCCTGGGCGACCGGCTCCGACCCGTTCGCCGCCCGCGTCGCGATCAGCCTGCGCGACGGGGGCACGATCAGCGGACGAGTCGTGGCCGAAGCCCAGGACGGCGGCATGCTCCTGGAGCACGATGACGGACGCTATGAGATTCTCCAGCCCGACCGGCTCGCCGGCCGGCCGCCGGAGCCCGCCCCGGCCCCGGAGCCCGACACGCCTCAGGCGCTCGGGCGCCGGCTGCTCGCCCAACTCCCGGCTGGCTTCGAAGTGCACGTCACGAAGCACTACGTCGTCTGCTTCGACACCTCGCGCGACTACGCCAAGTGGTGCACCTCCGTGTTCGAACGGCTGCACGACGCGTTCGGCACCTTCTGGACGCGGGCGGGCTTGGAGGTCCACGATCCCGAGCGGCCGCTCGTGGTCGTGATCTTCGCCGACCGCCAGCGGTACGAGGCCCATGCCGCGGCCGACCTCGGGGCCGCCGCGAGCCGCGTCGTGGGCTACTACGACATGATGAGCAACCGCGTCACCACCTACGATCTGACGGGCAGCGACATCCTCGCGAACGGCCGGCCGCGGGCGGCGGGTGCCGCCGGCCTGGCGATCCTCTCGAGCCCCGCCGCCGCCGGGCTCGTCTCCACGCTCGTCCACGAGGCCACCCACCAGCTGGCCTTCAACAGCGGGCTGCACCAACGTCTGGCCCCGGTGCCGCTCTGGGTCAGCGAGGGAATCGCCACCGCCTTCGAGACGCCCGACCTCAACCACACCCGGGGGTGGAAAGGAGTCGGCGAGGTCAACGGCCCGAGGCTGGAGCAGTTCCTGGCCGGCCAGCGGCCGGGCGTGATCGCCGCG
>JBJTPO010000305.1:0-2600 GCA_046075145.1 Planctomycetota bacterium | reverse complement strand
GAGGCGATGTTCGCCCCGCACGGAGCTGTTCGCAGCGCCGAAGTGATTTCCGACCGTGAGACCGGCAGGTCGCGCGGCTTCGGGTTTGTGGAGATGGAGACCGACGAGGGCCTGCAGGCCGCGATCTCCGCCCTCAACGGGCAGGAGATCAACGGCCGGCCGCTCACCGTCAACGAGGCCCGCGAGCGGACTCCGCGTCCGGGTGGCGGCGGCGGTGGTGGCGGTGGTCGTGGTGGCTACGGCGGCGGCGGTGGCGGCCGCGGTGGCTACGGCGGCGGCGGTGGCTACGGCGGTGGTGGCGGCGGCCGGTATTAAACCGACCGACCGACGCGCTCGGCGTGTCTGAAACTGGCACGGGAGCCGGGGTTTTATCGCCCCCGGCTTCCGTGTTTCTCTTTTTGAGGTATCCTTCCCGAATCGTTTTCGCGGTTCGGCAACCGGTCGGTTGCCAAATCGCTCGACCAGCTCACCAGCAAGGCAGACGCAACGACATGAGTTTCGCAGGGCCCCGTCCCAAGGCCAGCAAGTTCGCCCGCAAGAAGGCCAAGCCAAAGCCCAAGGTCAAGAAGCGGGATCCGATCTACATCGACGGCGTGCGGCCGCGGCCGATGTACGTCGACTACAAGGATCTCGAACTGCTGGGCAAACTCGTGAACCGCCAGGGCAAGATCATCGGCCGGCGCAAGAGCGGCTGCACGGCCGCGAGCCAGCACGCCGTCACGTCCGCGATCAAGCGGGCCCGGTTCATGGCGTTGCTCCCGTACGTCGCCGACTGATTTGACGCTCGCCGGGCCATCCCTGGCCCCGGCGAGCTTGCCGGGCCTCCGCCCGGCGGCCGCACCTCCGGGCGACCGTGTTCGTGCGCACTGTGGCGCGCAAAGGCTACGCAG
The DNA here is from genome assembly GCA_046075145.1 of Planctomycetota bacterium. Taxonomy (GTDB): domain Bacteria; phylum Planctomycetota; class Planctomycetia; order Pirellulales; family UBA1268; genus QWPN01. The sequence continues at coordinate 1,710 of JBJTPO010000305.1, read as the reverse complement.
ACGAATCCGCGGCACGCTGCGCGGACGCTGGCGGCGTATGATGACCCGGTCGTTCGTAGGATTCTGTATGCCGCCGCTTCACACACGCCGCCGGGTCGAGTTTCGCGATACCGACGCGGCCGGGATCGTGCACTTCTCGGCCTTCTTCTTCTGGATGGAGTCGGCTGAACACGAGCTCCTCAGGGCCGCGGGCGTGGCCGTGGTCGAGCGTGACGCCACCGGCGTCGAGGCAAGCTGGCCCCGCGTCTCAGCCTCCTGCGACTACCTCGCGGCGGCCCGCTTTGGCGAGGAGGTCGAGATCGCCGTCACCGTCGAGGCGATCGGCCGCACGAGCGTCACGTATGGCTTCGCCTTCAGCCATGGTGGCGAGCCCGTGGCCCGCGGCCGGATCGTGGCCGTCCGCTGCCTGATGCACCCCGGCTGCAAGCCCGAGCCCGTGCCGGTGCCCGCCGAGATCGGCACCCGGCTGGCGTCTTACCGCGCCGACGCCTGAGGACCATGGCATGCTCGAGGTGACGGAGGTCTCGAAATCCTTCGCCACCGCCGGTGGCGACCTGACGGTGCTCGACCGCGTCTCGTTCACGCTCGACCCCGGCCGGCGGATGGCCATCATGGGCCCGTCGGGCTCAGGCAAGAGCACGCTGCTTTCGATCCTGGGCGCGATCGAGGAGCCCACGGCGGGCAGCGTGCGTCTCGACGGTGTCGATCCCTTCACGAGCGACGCCGCCGCCCGGGCGGCGTTCCGCAACCGGCGGATCGGGTTCGTGTTCCAGGAGCACCACCTGCTCGCCGGCTGTACGGCGCTCGACAACGTGCTCGTGCCCGCGCTCGCCGCCGGCCGCGTGCCCCGCGAGACCATCGCCCGCGGCCGGCGGCTGCTCGAGCGGGTAGGCCTCGCCGGCCGGCTCGACCATCGCCCCGGCGCACTCTCCGGCGGCGAGCGGCAGCGGGTGGCCATAGCCCGGGCGCTCGTGCTCGCCCCCCGACTCGTGCTGGCCGACGAGCCGACCGGCCAGCTCGACTCGCGGTCGGCGGCCGACGTGGCCGACCTGCTCCTCGACCTCACCACGGAGTCCGGCGGGATGCTCGTGGTCATGACCCACGCCGTGTCGCTGGCCGAGCGGGTCGGCGGCATGCGGCGGCTCGTGGACGGACGCCTCCTGCCATGAGCGCCGCGGATCGCCAGCCCATCGCCTCGCTCGCGGGCCTCGCCGCAACGCTCGCCCGCCAGTGGTGGCCGCAGGTGGCGGCGCTGGCGGCGTCCTGCGGCGTGGTGGCAACCACGATCTCGGGCGCGCTCTCGGTCGGCGACGGGATGCAGGCCGGTCTCGCGCGGCTGGCCGTCGAACGGCTCGGCCGGATCGACGCCGCCGTGATCGCCGCGGAGTTCTTCACGGCGAACCTGGCCACGAGGCTCACGGCCGACGCCGGCGGCCCTCCCCGCATCGTGCCGGCGATCGTGATGCCGGCGGTTGCCGTGAAGCCCGGCGGGGCCACGGCACCGATCACGCTCCTTGCCTGCGACGATCCCCCCGCGCTCGGCTTCGAGCCGGGTCCGCCAGCCCTCGAGCCGGGAGGCGTGCTCGTCAACCAGCCGCTGGCCGAGTCGCTCGGCCTGGCCACGGGCGACCCGCTCGTGCTCCGTCTGCCGACTCGGTCGAGCGTGCCCGCCGACAGCCCGCTCGGCCGGCGGGCGGGGCTGGCCGTGGG
>JBJTPO010000304.1:0-2580 GCA_046075145.1 Planctomycetota bacterium | reverse complement strand
ACGAACTGCGGATCGACACCAAGACCAACCAGCCAGAGATCCTCAATGGCAAGGGGGAGGGCGTCGACATCCCGGCCGGCAAGGGGGGCGCCGAGCTGATGACGAAGCACGCCATCGAGTGGGTGGCGGCGAACGACCGTGGCGAGGCGATCGAGCACGGCACCCGCGTGACGATCGAGATGGAGGCGAAGTTCCAGCGGGGCCGGGGCAGCGTCGAGGAGTACCTCGAGCAGACGGCGATCGCCAATCCCCACGCCCGGATCCACTTCATCGGGCCGGAGGGTCAGGAGCGGATCCTGGAGCGGTCCAATGACGACCTCCCACCGGAGCCCAAGGAGATCAAGCCGCATCCCTACGGCGTGGAGCTCGGCCGATTGGTGACGATGCTCCAGGAGCACCCCAAGATCACGCTGGCTCAGTTCCTGACGCAGTCGTTCTCCCGCGTCTCCCACGGCACGGCCCGGAAGATCTGCGACTCGGCCAAGCTGTCGTCCCGGGCGACCACGGCCAAGCTCGGCCGGGGCGAGGCCGACGCCCTCTACAAGGCGATCCAGGAGACGCGGATTCCGCCGCCGGCCACCGACTGCATCGTGCCGATCGGCGAGCAGCGGCTGCTGGCCGGCCTGCGGCAGGTGGTGCCGGGCGAGTTCTTCACCGCCGCCACCCGGCCGCCGAGCGTCTACCGCGGCAACCCGTTCCTGATCGAGGCGGCGCTCGCCTTCGGCGGGGGCGTGGCGGCCCAGCGGATCACCCGCGAGGCCCTCGGCGAACTCGCCGGCGAGAGCGACGCCCGCAGCCTGCGGCAGTTCCTGACCACCACCTTCGCCGGCGTGGGAGGCGAGGGGGCCGACAAGATCCTCGCCGAGGCGCAGCTCGTCCCGCGGCAGTCACCCTCCAAGCTCAAGAAGCCGCAACTCGACGCGCTCCACGCGGCGATGCAGCACGTGAACGCCGAGGAGGGGCAGAGCATGACGGTGCTGCGGTTCGCCAACCGCGTGCCGCTCCAGTTTCAGCACGCCGCCTGCGCGGTCACCCAGACGATCCTGTCCACGAACTGGCGGGCTTACGGGCTCTCGCAGTCGCGGGGCAGCCTGCCGAGCGGGCCGGTCACGGTGATGGTGCACGTGGCCAGCGTCTGGGTGCCGTTCACGAGCGAGTCGAAGGAGGCGATCGCCCATTACCCAGAGATCCAGAAGGAGATCCGGCTCGCGCTCCAGGCGGTGGGCCGCAAGCTGGGGATGTACCTCCGGCGGCGGCTCCGCGTGGCCCAGGAGGGGCAGCGGCGAAACATCTTTCTCCGCTATCTCGGCGAGGTGGCCGGGGCCGTCGCGCAGATCAACGGCACCGACCGGGCCAAGCTCTACGAGCAGCTCCTGGCCGTGGCCAAACGGAAGACGGCCGAGGCCGACGTCAAGCTCGACGACCGCGGCCGGCCGATCCAGGAGGAGGACGAGCTCGACCTGGGCGAGAACTGCATCATCGTCCCCCAGCCGCTGCCCGGCGCTGACGAGACGGTGGGCGATGCTCCTGCCGGCAAGGCCGGGCGGGGCAAGCGGTCACGAATCGCCACGGTCGAGGATGACGACGAGCCAGCCGCCCAGCCCCGGGCCACGAAGGGCCGGCGGAAGGCCGCCCAGGGACGCAAGGCCTGACGCGTTCGTCGTTGCAGGTGGTGGGCAGCCCGGGCGCGCGAGATCGGAGTCCGGTCGTATGAGCCCTGCCGTCAGCTGAGAATGCCCGCAACCACTTCCCGTTGGGCCGCTACCCAAGCGAACTGCGCGGCCGGACTGTGCCGGAGGCCTTCCGCCAACGCTCGCTGAGGACCTTGGCCGCGGGCAGCGTTGCGGACGCGTCGCCGATCCCGCGAGGGCCGCGTCACTCGCCCTTTTCGACGGCCTCCTTCAGGCGGGCGATCTCGGCCTCGAGTTGCTTGACCCGGGCCTCCATGTCCTGGAACCGGTTGCGGGCCTCGTCCATCTTGCCCCTGGCCTCCTCCATCCGCTTGCGGCCCTCCTCGCGAACCCGCTCCATGGCCTGGCTGGCCTGGTCGGGGTTGCCCGACGACTCCCCCCTCTCGGCCCTGGCCCGCTCCATTTTCTCGCGGCGATCCTTCATCCGGGCCTCCCACTCCTGCTTCATCTTTTCCCGTTCCTCGGGCGAGGCCTGCTCCCACTTCGCGCGGGCCTCCTTCATCTTCGCCATCCGGGCTTCCATCATTTCCCGGGCTGCGGACGACATCTCCGGGCGTCCCGCGCCGCGCCAGTCGCGGGGGCCGGGGCCACCGGACTCCGGGCCACCGGGGCCGCGGGCGGCGAGCATCCGCTCGATCCGGGCGAGCCTGCCCGAAATGTCATGGAGCATCGAGATGGCGTCGGCCCGCGGGCCCTCCGGCCGCGGCGGACCCATCTGGCCATGATGCGCATGGTGAGGATGACTGGGCGCGTGCATCTGGCGATGGTGCGGGTGGTGATGACCGGTGGCACCGGGCCCATGGTCCGCGTGCCGGTCGCCGTGCGTCCCGCCACCGCGCCGTTCATCACAATGCTCGCGCCCCTTGTGCTGCGCACCGCGGCAGTGTGC